>PAEG01000021.1 GCA_002703045.1 Acidimicrobiaceae bacterium | reverse complement strand
CTACTTCACTTTTATAGACTCCAGAAATAATCCGGATCTGCGACCTGTGCCGCCCATAGACCTTCTCCAATGCTCCACTTATCTCTCCCACCGTTGCGTGTTCTCGCGCAGCAGTAATTGAGAGTTCTAGCAGATTACCGGTCTCTTTTTGAGCTGCATTAGTCAATTTCTCCAAAGCATCCTGACATCTGGTTTCTTCACGCTCCTCTTTTAACAATCTAAGTTTTTCAATCTGGGCCGAACGAACACCAGCATTGTCAACTTTGAGAAGATCGATTTGTTCTTCATCTTCAAGGCGAAATTTATTGACACCTATAACTGGCTGAACACCAGCATCAATTCGAGCTTGTGTTCGAGCAGCCGCCTCTTCTATACGTAACTTAGGAATGCCTAATTCGATAGCTGCCGCCATCCCGCCTGCCTCTTCTATTTCCTGGATATGACCCCATGCCCGACTAGCTAAGTCATGTGTGAGCCTCTCAACATAGAATGACCCTCCCCACGGATCAACCACACGGCATGTTCCAGACTCATGTTGGAGAAAGAGCTGAGTATTTCTTGCAATTCTCGCACTAAAGTCCGATGGTAATGCAAGCGCTTCATCAAATGAATTGGTATGGAGAGACTGTGTATGACCTTGTGTCGCAGCCATAGCTTCAAGACAAGTCCTAACAACGTTGGTGTATACATCCTGAGCCGCAAGACTCCAGCCAGATGTTTGGCTATGAGTACGCAGTGAGAGTGACTTAGGATTCTTGGGCCCGAATGCCTCAATCATCTTTGACCAAAGTAATCTTCCAGCTCGCAACTTCGCCACTTCCATAAAGAAATTCATACCAATACACCAAAAGAAACTTAACCGCGGNGCAAATTGGTCGATGCTAAGGCCTGCANCAAGGCCTGCGCGAACATATTCAATACCGTCGGCCAAAGTATAAGCAAGCTCTAAATCAAGAGTCGCNCCTGCCTCTTGCATGTGATACCCAGAGATAGAGACTGAATTAAACTTCGGCATTTCCTTCGACGTATAGGAAATAATGTCCGAGATAATTTTCATAGATGGAGCTGGTGGGTAAATNAACGTGTTACGTACCATGAANTCTTTAAGAATGTCGTTCTGGATTGTTCCTGCGAGCTGATGGGGATCTACCCCCTGTTCCTCAGCGGCAATCACGTAAAGAGCAAGAANAGGGAGTACCGCACCGTTCATAGTCATCGAAACACTCATTTTGTCNAGNGGAATNCCAGCAAAGAGTTGACGCATATCGATAATAGAATCAATAGCNACTCCAGCCATNCCNACATCNCCNCTGACNCTGGGNTTATCCGAGTCATAACCTCGATGGGTTGNTAGATCAAANGCNATAGANAGACCCTTNTGNCCAGCTTCAAGGTTNCTACGATAAAAGGCGTTCGATTCTTCAGCNGTGGAAAATCCAGCATATTGTCTAATCGTCCAAGGTTGATTGACATACATCGAAGGGTACGGACCCCTAAGNAAGGGCTGGAATCCAGGATACGAATTTGGNAAATTCAGANTACTTCTATCACCTTCAACATACAAAGGAGAGACAGGTACCCCTTCAGGGGTATCCCAAACGAGATTATCANCCTTGTACCCTGTTTCCGCTTCATANGCNCCCTCCCATTCAGGAAGACNNTCCTGCGAAGACCGATTAGGTTGAAAAGGAATAGTAGAGAAATCTGGAATCANAATCTAACCTTCCAACAGCAAATNATCTGCATCATCNTTTCTCAAATCCTTCATCTTGACGGTAAGGCTGGAGTGACTTTACCNCNTCCTCAAAAACAGAGCGANNAGGCAATTTGGGGTGGGNTTCTCTCNATAACCCATTCCCATCNTCAAACATAAATTGGTTTACTCCGACTANGACTTGGTTTCCATCAGCAATCCTTTTCTGGATCTCTAACTTCGTTTCGAGAACATCNTCTTGTAAATTTCCAGCCTTAAGCTCGTCAACTATCCCACCATTACTTTCGATTTCTTGAAACTTCTCCCAAGCCAGCTCAGAAAGTTGATCAGTTAAAGATTCGATGTACCATGAGCCTCCAGCAGGGTCGATAACGCGATGAAGATTCGCCTCCTCCATCAAAACAAGATGCGTATTACGAGCAAGCCGTAATCCAAGGTCATTTGGAATGCCTATAGCACTATCAAATGGGTCGATAGTGACTAAGTCTGCACCACCGATAGCAGCGGAAAAGCACCCAACAGTAGTTCGAAGGATATTCACCCAGGGATCTATTTTCGTGATCATAGACGACGAAGTTGAAGCCTGAATTCTTGCTGGTGTTTCCTCCACATCACATGAATCTCCGATGTATCTCCATAGCTCTCGCAAAGCACGAATTTTTGCTATGTCAAGGAATTGATCCGAACCTACAGANACCCCTAGAAGGATCTGGCGGAAGGCATCTTCAATACTTAGGCCGGCATCAGTCAAAGCCCGAAGATAAGTGACACCTGTCGAGATCATTGCAGCTAACTCTGTTACTGGGTCAGCTCCTGCATTAGCGTATAACGTTCCGTCAATTCGAACTGCTGTTACATTCTTAAACGACTTTGAAACGTCACTGGCTAGTAGGCCAACCTGGCTGAGAGATGACTCTATTCCGCCTTTAACCCCTCCCTGAGAGGCTAGAGCACCTATAGGGTCACAACTTAAATCAGCCAGGAGTGCTTGTTCGCTCACGTCCAAACTCTGCGCATATGCAAGAAATTTTCTAGCAGTCTCAACATTGTCGCCGGAGCCGATAGGCGCAATAGCGGCAACATCCATTAGAACACCTGATAATGCACTAACTAGGCCCGTCTCTTCTCTATCTCCCACTATCAGCTCGATGCTGTTCACGCCTCTCTCTAAATCTTCCAAAATTGATTTATTGGTTTTCTTTGGATCTACGAGCCAATGTTTCTGACGAATTTCCCACCCATTGACCTGCCCGGAAATATTAGAGGAACGTCTACCGACCCCAGTATCGGGAAGTGGCCCACCTCTCGAGGANTTAGAANTNNCAGGAGGAAAGTCGCTTGTATAAAGAGGTTCTACGCGAATACCACCGAGAAGGTCACTCACCAGAACTTGATCNAAATCACTATCTCCTAGNACCTTCTTGACAGCTTCTAACCAGTCTTGACGTGAGACCANCCCTTCGNTGTCAACGAAATCCATAACACCTTCATCCATGCTCTAACAATAGGCGATTGTATCCCATCCAGTGGTGTGTTTATGAAGTTAGTCATGCCTTAAACTCAAGCCAAAAGCCCTTCCTCACCGTTCTGTGACTTGCATCACAAGTGACACAGGACACGCATATTTCCTTGGTTATTCCCAAAAAAATAGGCCACAATGATTAGGTCAGAAACATTGACTGAGAAGTAAAGGAAAAGAGAAACAAATGTTTAGAAAAGAACCACATTACCTTCAATACCGCGAATTTGCGTTCGCTGACAGTGCAAGTGTCTCCGAACTCGAAGTCTTAAGCAGATTAAGCACAAGGATCGACGTGAAAGAAGGAAGTGTACTTATGCGAGAAGGAGCTTTCGGCAATGAAGTTCTCCTCCTAGTACAAGGACAACTACTCATTGAACGCGACGGTGAGCTAATCGCCTCCGCCTCCCCAGGAGCTGTGGTAGGAGAACGAGCAGTGATCCTTAACGAACCGCGCGGAGCTACTGTACGAGTTGCAAAAGATTCGACAATATTGGCTATGACTAGAAGCGAGTTCAACACTCTACTTGCAGAGTGCCCAAGTATCGCTCGAAATATCCTCGAAGAAGCCCTAAGCCGCGCTGCAAGTTAGCAGGTTTGCTTAGATATTTTTCGTCCTACTAACTATAAGAATCAGCAATCTTATGTTAGATAAGTCTCATAAAAACCTTTCGTTAAGAAAAGTGTGGCTAAAAAAAAGAGGGTCATCAAAAAACCCTCTCTATGCAATTGTGGATTTTCTTCGAAAAACATACGACATCGTCCTAGATTTTGGTCTAGGGAGAAGAATCAATCTCTCTGCTGTCAGGAAAATCAGCGTCCCAAACATTGGAATTCAAGTCTTCCTAAATGTATTAGGAGGTTTGCTCATTTCAATTGGAGCTACAATGATTATCCTTGCTGATGTCGGAGCCACAACCACTGACGTACTCTTAACTGGAATTAGCAAACAAACTGGGCTTTCAATAGCTGGTGCTTCNTTTGGTCTACTTGCTACTTTAATGGTNCTATTGGGTTCCATACGAGCGAAAATAGGTATTGGTACTCTAGTAATCCCACTCTCAGTCTCGNCTACATTNCTCTTTTCATTCAGTCTTATTCCNGACCCACATAACTTTGGAGCTCAACTGCTTTACTTCCTTTCNGGNCTCGTCACAATAGCCTTAGGTGTTGGNGTTGGAGCAAGTGCNGGNATCGGAATGGGAGCATATGAATCTATCTGCCACCGAATCGCNGAAGTTAAAGCTTGGCATCCACAGGTGATCCGCCTTTGTTGGGAATTAATAATTCTTACTATCGGNATATTATTGGGTGGGGCTTTCGGAATTGGTACTCTAATTGCAGCTGTAGCAACTGGCTGGATTCTTAGATACATGAATTCAGTGATNGGCGATTACCTACTTGGCCGCCGTATAAGAACGAATTGCAAAACCCCTTTAGCGAGAGGCTACGAATATGACCATCTCAAAAAACGATAAACCAGACTCGATGAACTTAATCGATATAACTGAGCCCGGCTCCATACCTTACGTTGATATCCCTACTTCAAATTTCGGAGAAATTCTTGCGGCAAGTCAGGATGTATCCAAAAAAGGCTGGATCATAATGACGCCAGCTGGGCCGCTAGTCATAGGCTACAAACAGATAAAGAATATTCTGCGTAACCCTGAATGGATATCCCTGCTATCCAGCTTCTCAATGCTCGACCAGATGCAAGAAAGCGGACCGGATCTAAATAAGATGCTCGAACAAGCTCAGAAAATAATACCCGAAGTCCCTTCAACAATTCAGATGAGACCAAACGTGCTATCAGTCGAAGGAGAAGACCATAAACGTCTTAGAAGACTGGTCAACTCGTCATTTACTTCTGGGAATACAAACCGACATAGAAACTTCATGCGTGACCATGCGACGAATCTCCTTAACGACATAAAAGAAAAAGGAGAAGCGGAAATGGTCTCTGAGTTCTGCCGCCCCTATCCTGTTCCAGTTATCTGCAGAATACTCGGAGTCGATGATAGCGACTGGAAATTATTCGATGAGTGGGCTGACATCATATTTTCTGCTCTAGACGCAGACGTCGAATCCGTCATCCCACGCCTAGGTGAAATAACACGAGCCCAAAGAGAATTAGATTCATATGTGCAGGATCTAATTTTGAAGCGTTCTGCTAAACCCGAAGATGACCTGCTCTCCGACCTGGTTCAGAGTCACTATAACGAAGACAAGCTCTCACATGATGAATTGAGCGCCATGGTCGAAGCGATATTACTTGCTGGGACTGACACGACCAGAAATCAACTTGGCGCTACTTTGGCAGTTTTAGCTGATCACCCCGACCAATACGAAGCATTAAGACAGGATCCTTCCCTTATCGCAGCCACCGTTGAAGAGTCACTGAGATACATAAGCGCAGTAAGGACAACAGGTCGACTTGCAACAAAAGACCAGATTATTGACGGGGTCTTTTTCCCAGCTGGTTCAACAGTTTTACTTGGACTACATGCTGGAGGCCTCTCCGAGGCCGAGAGTCAGGGATATGAATTTAATATTTTAAGAGAAAGCGGCTGCCCGCATCTAGCATTCGGATCTGGCGCCCACCATTGCTTAGGAGCCTCACTAGCCCGGGCTGAGTTACAGGAGGCGCTTAGCGCATTTGTTGAGATGGTTCCTGCATACGAATTAACATCTCCAATCACATGGAAACCTCTATCAATGGGAATATGGGGACCTTCAAAACTTGAGATACGAATCTTAGAAGATCCAAACTCTAAAAATATTTCTACGCTAGATGAAACTTTCGGCTCAACTCTTAAACAACCCGTTAGTAATAGCGAAATAACTTACAGTTCCGAAATAGATGAATGGGTACGTGAAGCAGCAGAATCAAGAAAAGCTGTCAGGAGCTCTATCCCTAGCCTTATTCGAAAACCGAAATTTCCCCCCCTCGGACGTTTACTGATCACGGTTCTGAGGTTTGGGAGGGCTTACATCGGCTGGAAACTCAAATCTAAAAAAAACAACCCAGAAATCCGAAACAAACTGCTATATGAACGATTAAGGAAAGCGGCTGAACTTCAAGGCCCTACCTATGTGAAGTTAGCGCAACTTATCTCTGCCGCCGAAGGAGTGTTCCCCGATGCCCTAGTAGCCGAGTGTAAAAAATGTCGAGATCAGGTTTCACCTGAATCGTGGAAGAAAATTTCAAAAGTCCTTGAACAAGAATTAGGCACTGATCTTCAACAGATTTATGACCTAGATCAAACACCAATCGCGTCAGCTTCTATAGCTCAGGTACATGAAGCAAGGCTGGCTGATGGTACGAACATAGTGATAAAAATACAGAGGCCCGGAATTAGAGGAAAAGTAACTAATGACTTAAAAGTTATGGCGTGGGTGGCACCGAAACTAGTCGGCAAAATTCCAGTCGCAGCATTAGCTAATCCCCCAGCTCTCGTTGAATTATTTGCCGAAACGATATGTGAGGAACTTGATTTCAAATTAGAGGTAGCAAATCTATTTGAAATTGAGAGAGTCCTGTCTGCTAGCCAAAAACAAGAGTGGGAAATCCCTGACCCTGAACTTAACCTCGTTACTGAGAAGATTATCGTAATGAGTAAGGTCTCTGGATGTTCATTGGGTGAAGCAATTATCACAGGCATCGAACCTGAACAGACTTCAGCGATATTTCGACAAATGGTCGAAGGGCTTCTCGAAGGGGCGGTTATTCATGGAGTTTTCCATGGAGATTTTCATGCCGGAAATGTTTTCTTAAGCCCATCTGGGGAAATTGGTCTGGTAGATTTTGGAATCACAGGCCGGCTTGAGGGAGAACGTCGTTTAGCTTTTCTGCGATATGTTGTAGGACTAATGACGGGAGATGTTGAATCGCAAGTTGTTGGGATTAAAGACCTTGGCGCTTTCCCAGCAGATTCCGACATCGGATTGATCATTTCAGAATTCCAGCTTGAACGGAATAACTTTGACCCGCTTGATCTTTCTGAAGAAGAATTTATCGGTGAATTTCGAAACTTGATAAAAGGTCTACTTGCAGAAGGAGCGAGAATTCCTAAAGAGCTAATGTTATTTGTAAAGAACTTTGCTTACCTTTCTTCGGTCATGCAGGAATTAGACCCTGAAATGGATTTGTTACAGGAGTTTCTCGAAGTAGCCTCATCATTTTTTGGAAAAAATGGAGTTCGGGTAGCTACTGAAATCGGATTCTCACTAGGTGCTGACGATGTATCAGATGCTACATTCCGACGAGTAGCAGGAATCCGAGATACTGTCTCCACACTCACTTGGAAGGAGCTTGGAGAGCGTAGGAGCTCCCTTCTAGAAAGAATGGATAGAAGGTCCATTAAGAAAATAATTGATTAGGTTATGCTCATAACTTAACTTAGCTGAAGCCAAGCTAGTTGTTCTTGTTCCCTTCATTGGAGTAGATATGAATACTTTTGAAAAACCTGTTGTTGAAGTCACACCAGGAGATCCTCCCACGACCCTCTTAATCGAAGACGTCCATATCGGTGGCGGCCCAGAGTGTTCTGCAGGCCAACTTATCAGTGTGGACTATGTCGGAGTCTCATGGTCGAATTCGACGGAATTTGACTCATCTTGGTCACGAAATGAGGTATTTACTTTCCAGTTGGGAGTCGGACAAGTCATAGAAGGATGGGACAAAGGGTGTGTAGGAATGAAAGTCGGCGGAAGAAGAAGGTTAGTAATTCCGCCAGGCCAAGCTTACGGCGAGCAAGGAGCTGGAGGCGTAATTGGGCCAAGTGAAACGCTAATATTCGTCGTTGATCTTCGTAGCATAGGTTAGTAGGAAAACTAATGAGCGATAAAGAACTTTTTGAGAAGGTTGCCGTAGTAACTGGTTCGAGCAGGGGCATTGGAAGAGGTATTGCCATCGGACTAGGTGAGCAGGGGGCAACCGTATACATAACTGGAAGATCTTCTGGAAGCGGTCCGTTAACTATTCAAAAAACAGCTGAATTAGTAAATGCTGCAGGAGGCACTGGAATACCTGTGGAAGTTGATCTAGCGCATGACGATCAGATCGAAGCACTTTATGATACGATCCGCGAAACTCATGGCCGTCTTGATATTCATGTAAATAATGCATTCAAGATTCCCAACCCGCCTGTATGGGGTGGGAAATTTTGGGAACACCCTATAGATATCTGGGATGATCAGGTAGGTATTGGATTGAGATCTGCATATGTCGCAAGCGTATATGCCACTCGATTAATGATGGAACAATCTGACTCACTCCGGTTGATGGTAAATATCTCCTCCAGCGGTTCAGAGCGGTATGCATTGAGTGCAAGTTACGGCATCGCAAAAATGGGAACGGATAGGTTAACAAGAGATTTTGCAATTGAGGGAAAAGAAGATGGACTTTGCGTTATTGGTCTTTGGCCAAGTCAGGTACTAACAGAATTCATCGTTGAGAGTATCGAAAAGGGAGATATTGAGCTAGACGAGGAAAATTCAGAAACACCTCTATACACGGGGAGAGTCATCGCAGCTCTTGCAACCGACCCAAATCGGGCTCAAAGGAATGGTCAAGTACTCACAACAGCGGAAGTAGCACTTGACTACAACCTATTCGATGAGCGCGGCAAGCAGCCGAAGGGGAAAAGGAATCCCACTATGTACCGCGAAACAATTTAAGTAAGAGCACCAGTATTACGACCGCTAAAGATTTACTCTTTCTTTATTGTTGGAGAAGACTGATCTGCAGCCTCAACAAGACGCTTAGGTGGGGAATGCTCTCCGGGTTTACGGCTTCTCACGATACATGACTGACTTCCTATCGCACACAATTCTCCATCTATAGACCATATATGGATGACCCCGTGGCCAAACCCATTTGAAATCGCATCAACACGAATATCTAATAGGTACCACTCACTAGGTACAATCTGAATAACTCGCAAGGTATTATCTAGGCTAGTTGAGCCAGCTTGACCATCCTGCGTAAAGCTAATGCCCATCGGAACATAATCGCCTAGGACAGCAAATGATGCCGCTGATGGTTCGAGTAATTCTGGCATCCTACTCCACACTGCTATTCGGCCGGGCTCAAGTTCAGATGGCTTTTGGGCTCCAACTGGCAGAGCCCACCTCTGCTCAATTCGCGAATCCAGCGAGTCGGCAACCTCAGAAAATCTCTCTCGAAGAGGGCAGTCATCTGGCTGCTCTACCTCAGGGGGAGAACCATATGTTGTATCGCGAGGAAACGTACGAGATCCAAGCGCAGCATTTACTGTGATGATCTCCGTACCACCTACATGTCCAACAGCTCTTGCTTGAGTGGTCTTTTGTCCATGAACCGCAAGAGTGACATCAATGTCGACGATTGTTTCAACTTGAGCAAACGAAAGATATTGTGCAGTTGCCCAGACAAGAGGCCTGCCACTGGTTCCTTCCATTGCTGCAATAGCTGCGCCTAATCCGCTTCCACCGAACATCGCTCTATGCCCAGTAGAAATTCCGCGAGAGACAGGCAAATGCCATCTATGGGGATTATGCGATGTCTCTAATCCTAACCAGTTTCTTGCGTCCACATCTTTGACAATATCGGAAAGAATGCTCAAGAAACACTAATTAAAGAAAGTGTTTATTGAAACCGCTACCCTTGTGGGGTCCTCCATAGGCGCAAAGTGGGTCATCCCAGCAAATTTTTCATAACTTCCATTTGGAAGCGCTTCAGCGATATTAGGTGCTAAGAGTGCTGGCCCTTGTTGATCAGTGCTTCCGGCTACTTTTGAAATGACCTTTATATTTGGGAGAGAATCAAAAAGTCCGGTAGAAGAGTTCTCAAAGACTTGTGCCTCTACTTCTCCTCGGCATTTGAGAATAACATCACCATCTTGATGATCAGTAAACCCATAATCGACATATGAGCGTAGAGCTTCTCTGTCAACACCTGAGAAAGGCGGTCGGGAGGCATACCTTTGAAATGCGTCTTCACGAGATGGGAATCGTTCGTTTCGTTTTCTTGCTGAAGCCGCAAGGTTATTACCACTAGACAGTTTTTCTACCAGAGGTCCCGTGGGTATGACAATCGGTTCGAATAGCCACAATGATTTAAAAACATCTCCACGTTTTTTCTCCGCTAACAGTAGGCTTGCACCTCCCATGCTGTGTCCAACCCCGAAACTTTCCTTGAACTGGAAGTGATCGACTACCGAAAGGAGGTCCTCAGCCATCCCCATCCATTGCATAGAAGTACCTTTAGGAGTTTCTGTATCGCCATGACCACGGAAATCTAAAGAGATACAATGGAAATCTTCTAAAAGTAGAGAGCAGATGCTGTCCCAGTATCTGCCATGAAACCCCGTTGCATGGCAGAAAATGATAGCAGGACCATTACCTCCGTAGTCATGGACAGCAACTTGAACACCATCAGTTGAAGGAATCTTAAAGAGCTTCGGACTCATACAGGAATCCATTTAGTCCAGACACAACCNAGAACACACATGTTGGAAGTCTAGTTGGTATTAACTGCTAGCTGCTGTCCGGTGGCGGCGCAATCCAATTACTGGAGTTGTTGGAGCATAGCCAGCTTCCGCACGTTCTATTTCAGATTCTCCACCCCAGAAGCCTAGTTCTCTCTGGCTGCGAGCATAGTCTTGACATTGAAGAAGGACATTACATTCTAAGCAGATTTTACGAGCGCGAGTTTCACGACGATCTCGAGCTGCTGGTCTCTCACCAGGAGGAGGGAAAAACAGTCGGGACTTTCCTAGACAACCCGCATTTTCCATCCACCACGGACGAATAGATGGGGCTGGTTGAACATCAATAGCTGTCATTAGCTTTTCTCCGAAGTGCTCATTAACTGTAAATCTATGNCCTGTTAAACCGTTTGTCACTATCTCGACGATGAATACTTACGATAGGCATATCACTAAAATCGATAACTCTTTTCACCGCTAAGATTGAGCATCTATAGCAACCTTAATGACCCCCTGAGATCTATTACGAGCAACGTCAAAAGCTTCAGCCGCACCGTCTAACGGAAACCTATCTGTAATTACCGCTTGCCCTAATTCAGGCGAAGCTGCCATTACCGACATAGCTACATCAAAGTCTCTCTGCCCCGTCGTATGCCCATAAGTAACNGAGGGAATAAGCGAAACCTCCTTCATTCCCATCGACAATGCAGGGATCTCAACCGGATCCCAGTAAGTAGAGGGGATGCCGACAACCCCTCCCTTCTGACATTTTTCTATCGCCCAAGCTAGAGCGCTGCTAGTACCTGCAGCTTCAATTACAATCCTTGCGGGCTGACTTGAAGGCTCACTTGCACCCAAACGACTTCCTGCCTCAAGCTGGTGTGAGTGACGAGACTCAAGTTCGACAGTAGCCCCGAGGTACTTAGCCACCGCAACACAGCAAAGCCCGATAGTGCCCGCCCCGACNACACAAACTGTATCNCCCTCAGTGACTCCGGCTCTTCCCAAGCTTCTAACTGCCACTGCTANAGGCTCAACTAGGAAAGCNTCCTCAACTTTTACTCGGCGGTCTAAAGGTATGAGAAATNTCTCTGGAACAACAATCCTCTCAGCCATTCCCCCATTGATTCCGATACCAAATGTATTAGGAAGAGATTCACGACAATATGGTTCTTCTCCCTCTGCACAATGCTCACATTGCCCACAAGACAACATCGGTTCAATCGCAACCTGCGTTCCGTCCCTCGTAACCCCAGCAATTTCATGGCCTGGGATCACAGACATCATTCCGGCGTCAATCAAATGCAAATCAGATCCACATATCCCCACAGTGCGCACATCGACAATGACGCCATCTCCACGCGGCTCACTCACATTTTCTACACTAACAACCCCATCATTAACCTGAACAGCCTTCATGCATCTAGTCTGTCGCAATGNATCACAAAAGTCGACTAGCAATANCCGTACTCTTATGAACACTCAAGGANCNTCCAAGANATTGNAGCAAGACACCCGATTAGAGAAAAAAGCCGCCAAACTACTTATGTGGATGATTTAGGCAGAGATTTTAAATTTATCATGAGAGCAGATTGGGCCAATGAGAGCAACGTCACTTCAGGCGATTACGGCTCAATTCTTGATGAAGTTCCACAAACCATCGAAGAGATCCAGAAGGTTTATCACCCATTAGTG
>PAEG01000020.1 GCA_002703045.1 Acidimicrobiaceae bacterium | reverse complement strand
TTTTGAATGGGTTCGGATCGTTTCTTCAGAGCTCGCGCTAACGAAAAAGCAGAGTCTGGTTCTTGATCAGCTACTAAAATAGCCCCTCCCCATCCACCATCTATTTCGAACTCTTCTGCAGCTACTGCATTCGCGACCGCTTTCCATGCATACCCAGCCATATCAAGAGACTGGATCAACTCCGGAGGTGGAGGATCTGGGAAGAGGAGAATCGGGGCCATAAGATCTTCAGCTTAGGGTGGAAAAGATCTGAAAACCGACGTCATGTTCGCCGATTTTCAATGTAGTTAGTAATTGAATAGTGGAAATTGCCTCTACCAAATTGGTAAATACCTTTCTATTTCATAGGGAGTGACATGTCGTTGATAAGCTTCCCACTCCTCGCGCTTGTTTCGAAGGAACCATTCAAAGATATGTTCACCAAGTACATCTCTAACCAACTCTGACTCCTCCATCAAATCTAAGGCCTCTCGGAGATCTTGCGGTAAGCGTTGAAAGCCTGCTTTTCTAGCTTCTTCTCTGTTTAATGACCACAAGTTTTCGACAGCTTCATCAGGTAATTCATACCCATCTTCCACTCCCTTAAGACCTGCAGCGAGAATAACAGAGTATGCAAGGTATGGATTTGCGGCAGAATCTAAAGCTCTATATTCGATTCTTGTTGAGGATGCCTTACCCGCCTTGTGGATAGGGACACGAACAAGTGCAGATCGATTATTTCGGGCCCAACTTACGTAAACCGGAGATTCGTACCCTGACACCATTCTTTTGTAGCTGTTAATTAATTGATTTGTTACAGCTGTAAATTCCGGAGCGTGATAGAGGATACCGGCCATAAATTTTCTCGCTATGTCAGATAATCCAAGAATATCTCCTGGGTCATGAAACACATTGACATCTCCTTCAAACAAAGACATGTGGGTATGCATCCCTGACCCTTGCCCTTCATCTATTGGTTTAGGCATAAAAGTTGCATGGATACCTGCGTCTAAAGCAATCTTTCTAACAACAAGGCGCAATGTCATAATATTGTCAGCCATATCCAAAGTTTCCGTATAACGAAGATCAATTTCATGCTGACTAGCGTTATCTTCATGAAATGAATACTCAACAGGAATTCCCATTACTTCTAACATGTGGAGGGTTCGGCGCCTCAAACCACTTCCTAAATCAAGCGTTGTTAAATCAAAGTATCCTGCATTATCTAATGGCTTGCGTTCATTAGCATTATTGAAATAGAAAAATTCGATTTCAGGCGCGGTAAAGAACGTAAACCCTTTGTCATGGGCTGCTTTCAGGTTTCGCCGAAGGACCTGACGAGGATCGCCATGAAACGGTGAACCATCCAAATTCTTGATGTCACAAAAAATGCGTCCTGTCGGTTCTGAAGGATCTACCCAAGGGAGTAGTTCAAAACTATTAGCATCAGGTACTGCCAAAACATCGCTTTCTTGTACCCGGCTATACCCATCTATTGCTGAGCCGTCGAATTGGAGGCCTTCTTCAAAAGCACCCTCAAGTTCAGCGGGAGAAATAGCGACAGATTTAAGCTTCCCTAAAACGTCAGTAAACCAAAGGCGGATCAAACGAACTCCTCGCTCTTCCACTGTCCGTAGTACGTATTCTTTTTGTGGTTCCATATCCTATTTCTAACGAATAAATTCAGAAAAACTTTCTATTTGGGTACCAAATTAACACTCTGTTAACATTACTCCTCACGGCTGCAACTAGAGTTCAGAATGCAGTAATGAAGTTAATGAGAGAAAAGACTCAGATAAATCTGTTTCTTAGCTCCCCTAAAAATAATAATGGAGAATATTGTGACATATCGGGCAGAGTATTTGTGGATAGATGGTACCGAACCAACAGCCGAGATTAGATCTAAGACCAAGATTCTAGATGACGGAGACGAACCAGGCATATGGGGTTATGACGGTTCATCAACAAACCAGGCTACTGGCGACAATTCTGATGTTGTCCTAAAACCCGTCTTTCAATGTCCTGACCCAATTCGCGGCGGCGACAACATAATTGTTATGTGTGAAACGTACTTAACTGACCAAGAGACCCCTCACCCGACGAATACAAGAGCGCTAGCGAGAGCAGCTGAAGAGAAATACGGAGACCAAGATCCTTGGTTTGGGCTTGAGCAGGAATACACAATGATTGATCCAGGAACTGGATGGCCTGCAGGATTTCCACCTAACGGTTTCCCAGCTCCTCAAGGCCCGTATTACTGCGGTGTGGGCGCCATCAAAATTCATGGCCGCCCAGCTGTGGAACAACATACTACCCTGTGCATAGAAGCTGGACTCAAAATCTCAGGGACTAATGCAGAAGTTATGCCTGGCCAATGGGAATTCCAGATCGGTCCTGCAGGAACAGTAGAGGTAGGTGACCATCTGTGGATAGCTCGCTATTTGCTTTACCGTGTGGGCGAAGATCACAATGTAGAGATCAGTATTGATGCCAAACCTATGAAAGGTGATTGGAACGGTGCAGGCATGCATACCAACTTCTCTACTCAGGCGATGCGTGAAGGTTACGAAGCGATCACAGCGGCATGTGAGTCACTAGGTGCTCCTGGGGTGCCTGAAAGGCACCTTGAAGGTTATGGAGTCGGAATCGAAGATCGTCTAACCGGAGAACATGAAACACAACGGTATGACCAGTTCAGCTATGGGGTGTCAGATCGTGGAGCTTCTGTCCGTGTACCTTGGCAAGTTGCTCAAGACCAAAAAGGATACATTGAGGACCGTCGGCCTAATGCCAACGCAGATCCATATGTTGTTGCTGCTCTTATGACAGAAACAGTAGGTGCTGCGTTAGCCTAAGTCGGCTACGTACTGACTGGTCAGTACGAATTAGATAAAGCGAAGGTCATTCTCTGAATGGATGCTGCGATAGTAGCAGCTTGAGCGGGCAGTACCATCGTCGGTTTTGGTATGGCATGCTCCCTCGCCTTGAGGCCGAACAAGGTATAGAAGAGAGTTCTGCTCACAATTCACTCTGACTTCAACAAGAGATAGCGTGTCCCCTGAAGTGGCCCCTTTATGCCATAACTCATTTCTGGAAGTACTAAAAAAAACGGCTTCTTTTCGCTTTAAGGTTTCCCGTAATGCTTCTTCATTTGCATACGCAATGATTAGTACTTCACCCGAATCACTATCTTGAACCACAACTGGAAGAACAGGATATCCTGCACTCCCTATTTGGTTTAGTTTAGAAAAATCAAGAGAAAGTATTGTTCCCTTTTCAAGGTCTTCATGGTTATCCACCTCTTTAGATTACCTAATTAAGAAACCATAGTGAGAAAATTAATCCGAATTCGCTCAAAACTGGTATCAAACCATTGTTATTTCACTGTTTTTATAACTTCTCGGCATCTAAATTCTCAGGAGAGCCACAATCGTCCTAACCTGCAGATATGGATTCTTTACGGATAGCTGCATGTCAATTGAATTTGCATGTGGGTGATTTAAATGGGAACAAAGAAAAGATCATCGCTGCATACAGGCAAGCTGAGTCAGCATCAGCAGATATTGCAATATTTCCGGAACTAGCAGTCTGCGGATATCCGCCTGAAGACCTTCTACTGAAATCGGCTTTTGTTGAAGAAGTGCAAAAAACCCTCGAAACAATATCTAGAGAAGTTAACTCATGTGTCGCAGTTATCGGCTTTGTCTCTGGTGAGGAGGCAGCTGCCGACCCAATTAGGAGGACATCTAACTCTGCTGCAATATGCGCCAATGGGAGAATCTACGGGGTGTATGACAAAAGGGCTCTTCCTGATTATGGGGTATTTGATGAGGAACGGTATTTCTCGCCTGGGAAGGGGAAAGCACCAATCTTTAAGATCCATGGAGTGAACGTCGGAATAACTATCTGTGAGGATCTCTGGCTCCCGAATGGTGTAGTTAATGAACTAGCTACGAATGGGGCTCAACTAGTCCTCAATCTAAATGCATCTCCATACGAACAAGGGAAAATACAAACTCGACTAGAAGTCCTTCAACAACGTATAGAGGAATCACAAATCCCGATCGTGTACGTAAATCAGGTAGGGGGGCAAGATGAACTAATTTTCGACGGTGGATCAATGGTGATAGGGGCAGATGGAAACGTACTAAGCAGGGCCCCTCAATTTGAAGAAACTATCATGATCACTGATTTAGAACCCACAATAAAAACTTCGGACGAAGCAGCCATCAAAATACCCTTGGATGCTAAAGAATACGATCCCGTCCAAGGCCAGGTAGAACATACTCGCTTTCAACCTCTTGAGCCATTAGCTGAAGTATGGAAAGCTTTGTGTCTCGCTACCAGTGACTACCTCAGAAAAAATAATTTTACTGACGTCGTTATTGGACTCTCCGGCGGAATAGATTCAGCAATCGTCGCTACAATCGCCGCTGATGCGTTAGGACCTGACCACGTCCACACGGTCGCGCTTCCATCACGTTTTTCCAGCACACACTCCATTGAAGATGCTGCTTTATTGGCAGCAAATTTGGGATGTGATCACAGAGTTATTCCAATCGAGCAAACCCACGAAGCCCTTTTAAGCACGCTCTCAGAATCCTTTATAGGCCTTCCTGAAGATACCACTGAAGAAAATCTTCAATCTCGGATACGGGGTACTCTTCTTATGGCATTATCAAATAAATTTTCATGGCTTGTATTAACTACAGGAAATAAAAGCGAACTCGCCGTTGGATACTCAACACTCTATGGTGATACAGCAGGAGCCTTTGCAGTGATAAAGGACTTATGGAAAACACAGGTATACGACCTTGCCAGATGGAAAAACTCCACAGCTGGGAAAGAAGTAATTCCAACTTCAATTATTGAAAAACCCCCTTCCGCCGAGTTACGGCCAGATCAACTCGATGAAGATTCACTTCCCCCATATGAAGTCTTGGATAAATTACTACAAGACATTATTGAGAAAGATAAAGTCATCAATCAACTAATCCAAGAAGGTTATGACCCCGATATGGTAAAACACATCGCCAGATTGGTTGACCTTGCAGAATATAAAAGAAGACAAAGTCCAATCGGGCCAAAAGTCTCTCCGAAAGCATTTGGCCGAGATAGAAGAATTCCGATTATCAATGCTTACAACCAGAATTAATGCAAAGTAGAAATTCGATTCAATCGATCAACGCTTAGACACAGTTTCGAACCATGCATAAAAATTTTTAAGAAACAGTAAAGATATCGTCAAAATTTGGTAGGTACGATGCGATCATCTCGGTAGGGTGAAACTTGCGGAGCGTGGTGCAGTAAAGAAGTACCACAAATATTGAAAAGAGCGTACCTTGCCTAAAGAGCGAGTAGAGCGAGATGAAGAAGACCTCGTAAGGTTATATCTCACCGATATTGGACAATATCCGCTCTTGACAAAGGACGACGAAGTCCGGCTAGCCCAAGCTATTGAAAAGGGAGTTGAAGCCAGACAGAAGCTTGAATCATCAGAAGAAGTTACCGCAGTTGAAAAACGAGATCTTAAACGAAACNCACGNAACGGTGAAAAAGCTGAACGTCAATTCGTTCAATCAAACCTTCGACTGGTNGTTTCCATAGCNAANAAATATCAAGCTTCAGGTCTACCTCTCCTTGACCTGATCCAAGAAGGAAACCTTGGCCTTATGCACGCAGTCGAAAAATTCGACTGGCGTAAAGGTTTCAAATTCTCTACATACGCGACCTGGTGGATACGACAAGCCATAACCCGTGGAATAGCCAATACTGGGCGGACCATTAGGCTCCCAGTCCATGCTGGAGACACCCTCGCAAGATTACAAAAAGCCCGATCAAGGCTTGAACTCAAATATGGCCGACCTGCAACACTGACTGAANTAGCAGCAGATGTCGAAATGCCAGAAGATAAAGTNATTGAAGCTTTACGGTTTGCAAGCGAACCNATGAGCCTNTCAGAACCGCTTCGCGAAGATGGCGANGCTGAACTAGGNGACGTTGTAGAAGATCGCGGNGCTGCNTCNCCATTCGAAGTAGCCGCCACCTCATTACTNCCAGACGAAATTGCCCGTCTACTAGCNCCGCTGGATGAACGAGAACGTGAAATTCTCAAACTACGATTCGGGCTTGACCGGGGAGAACCAAGAACCCTCGAAGAGGTAGGCGAATATTTCAACCTAACACGTGAACGTATACGCCAGATTGAAGCTCGCGCAATGTCAAAACTCCGTCACCCAAGTAGCGACACTGGAGCACGTGACCTCCTAGCCGTCTAGACCACCTANNATTGCGGAGGTGGACGGGAATCGAACCCGCCGGACGAGGATCACTCGTCCCACCCGCTTTGAAGGCGGGGGAGCCCACCAGGTACTCAGACACCTCCATGGATATCTCACCAAGTGTCATTATTACCAAACTTTTCTAAGAAAGCGATTCCCAGCGACTTTCCAAACAAACCACATTTCACGAGTCAGTTAGTTGCTGGGAGCTTACAGGAAGAAATGAAGGGTAATTACTTTTTTTTGTCCGTAACCTTTTTGACAATTAGATATGTAACCACAGCTGCTATGAGAAAAACAATGATAACCATTTAAGAACTATAGCTTGTTAGAGTCCGATGGGAATTTAATCGCAACTTGCAAAGAAACTATCGCCGGCNTTGCTGGTGGTTCAGAAAATCCAACATTTATCGGTTCAGAAAATTCGAGTGGAGAACCCAAAGAAATTCCATCTACGCTGACACTTCCATCCTTAACCCAACGCCATTTCCTTGCTTGATACCACTCAGAAACNCCCCGAGAGCTAGTACCAAAAGTTTCCACTCCCATAAGAATTTTCGCCAATGGCCTTTCAATAAACCTAGTAAACGAAAGAGGGCGAGAAAAGGGAATAACACGGGCTATCCCGCCAGACAAGTGAAGATTCANGCCTAAGCCCTNGACAGTGGTTACTCGCCCATCAGACTCCGTTTGGAGATCCCCAATCCGGACATCATCAAAGTTGTAAATAGAAGTAACAAAATCAGCTACTTCCTGATTTCCAGCTAATAGAATTCTTTGCCCATCTGGCGTACCCCACATAACGTCACCAAACGGGCCGATAGGTGAACGCTCCCAATGGCCAACTACAAACCTATTACCACCGGCAAAACCTGCCGAACTGATCGACCCTCTAATCCGAATGAGCTCCACGTACTATAAAGTAGAGCCCAATCNATATCCGCGCCCACTCACTTGCTGGTATTCTCAAAACCGATGTCCGATCCACTAGAACCAAAACGCACTTCACGAGACCTTAACGAGATACAAGAGTTATTGGCGCACTGGCTAAAGGNAAAGAGTAGTGACTCAGAAGCTGTAATTACTGACCTCCGAAGGCCATCAGGTTCCGGAATGTCTAGCGAAACGCTGCTTTTCAANGCTAANTCAANGAATACAAATCCCAGTAACGAATCNTCGNTNGTAGCTCGCCTCGCACCGACTCCGGCAGATATTCCTGTCTTCCAAAAATATGANCTTGATCTCCAAGTCCGCATNATGAAAATTGTTCGCGAAANAACTTCNATTCCCGTNCCGAATGTACTCTGGTTGGANACTGACCCTACTNTGCTTGGGGTTCCATTTTTTATTATGGAACAGGTCNATGGAAGNGTTCCACCTGANATTCCCCCATATGTATTTGGAGGATGGCTTNTAGATGCATCCTTAGAAAACCAGAAGATCTTAGAGCANCAATCGGTTGAAATAATTAGTCAACTTTCCAAAATAGACCTTGAAGATNTCGATACTGNCTTTCTCGAANTTGAAGACGTAGGCAACAGTCACCTACGTCGACATTTNTCCTCCCAACGAAATTACTACCAGTGGGTTACAGGCGATAAGAGAAATCATCCCGTTATCGAACANGCTTTCACATGGCTTGAACAGAATTGGCCTGAAGAAAGCGCAACAGTTCTCAGTTGGGGTGATGCGAGAATAGGAAATATTATGTTCAATAATGACTCCTTTGTCCCAGCCGCCGTTCTTGACTGGGAGATGGCGGGCCTTGCACCAGTTGAAGTAGATCTAGGCTGGCTTGTCTTCCTCCATAGTTTCTTTCAAGATATAGCTGAAACGTATGAATTTCCTGGCTTACCTGACTTTATGAATCCTGAAACAGTCAGAGAAACTTTTCGAGATCAAACCGGTCATTTGCCGCAAGACCTTCACTGGTTCATGGTTTATGCTGGATTGCGTCACGCAATAATTATGAGCAGGATCAATGACAGATCTGTTCATTTTGGGCAAGCAGCTTGGACAAAAGACGTTGATGAAGTAATTCCCCATCGCAATCTACTCTGGACTCTGATGGAGTAATTCAATTTAAGAAAATATAAAAGAAACGAGTTGCTAGCAGAAATGACTCTTCTTTTCGCTCAGCCAGCAGCTGGGTTCACAATCCCATAACCTATACATATGATGTTAACGCTCTCNCACTCAACCATAGGGGNCTGGACGATCNTNCATGTCGNGGGAGAGGTTGATATGGCGACNGGTCCTCAACTNCGACAGGAAATNGTTCGGCACGTCAGCGAAGGAAATNTACANATAGTTGTTGATTTACANAANGTCGACTTTTTAGANTCGACTGGACTCGGAATACTAGTAGGAGGAGTAAAAAGAGCGAGAAGCAACGGCGGTGATTTGAGGTGTTCAGGACTATCCAGCAGCCTCCAAGAAGTATTTTCCTTAACTGGGTTAGATAGCGTCCTATCAAGCGTCGACCTGAACCAAGATCCAAGTACATGGACACCGTTGAATGAATAAAGGTATAACTCTAGAAATCCCCTCACAAGTTGAGTACCTTTCACTTGTCCGAGCTGTTGTAGCCTCAGCTGCAAGCCTCGATCAGTCATTGGGCGATCAACGAATTGATGACCTTCGACTTGCAGTTTCTGAAGCTACAACAAATGCGATTCGAGCACATGCAAGACTCGACTCAAATGAACGAATTACTATCCGATTTGGGATAGGTGGTGATCGCATAGAAGTAGAGGTTCAAGATCGCGGGTCAGGGTTTGATCCGGAGAAATTGGATCCAGCTGGACCGCTCACTGACACGGGGCGACTCGAGTACGAAGGAGGATTTGGCATACCTCTGATGAAAATCCTTGCAGATGAGATAACAATTGAATCGGCCGATGAAGGAACGACCGTTAACCTAGTCGTCTTCGTTTCTCCACCTTCAGAAAAATTAAATAATCAAAACTAGACATCCTTTCTTTACAAGGTTTTATTACCATCAAAGAATGGAAAATGCTGAAAACAAACCTGAAATGCTCCCAAAGCCAGATGAGTTATTAGCACTGCATTCCATAGCGAAAAGACTGTTTGATACTCTTAAAAATTGGTTCGAAATCGAACCGAAAGTGACTATCGACCTAGCAGAAGTTGATTCGGCAGTTATTGAACTGAGTTCACCGAATATGATTATTGCAATGGCAATGAGAAAACTTCAAGCGTTACATCTTATAGCTACTCCTGGAGTCCTTACATCCACAGATATCGTGATAGCAATTGTAAATGACATAGACCGAGCTCTTCTACAGGCTCCAAGCATGTACCTTGAACGTGAAGTTGACATGACCAATTGGGATGCAGCATTTGCAAAGATGGAAAAAGATGCAATCCATCCAGAGGACATTCCCACAGTTGCTTCAGAACCTGACCCAGAAATAGAAGAATTCCAGGTGCATCATGAGGCACTTCACCATGCTGTTCATGCAGTCGTTGAAGCATCGAACGGAGAAATAAGATATTTCCAATAGTGAATAGTAGTCAGTTATTTTTTTTGACTTCACACGAAGAAGTTTTTTCGCTGATGCTCCCTCTAAGATAAGAGATTGAAGCTGATAGATCGAATGGAGCAATGGCAGACAATACGCCTTTACCTGATTTACCAAAGTGGACTTGGCTTGGTGGAGATAGCGGGTTAGCCCAGCGCGTCGGTAAGCCAGTTCGAAATTTTCTAAATATAGAGGCAGCTGGAGGAATCTTACTTCTTATCGCAACAGCCTTTGCCCTTATCTGGGCAAATTCCCCATGGTCAGGAAGCTACGACGACCTTTGGAATACTGACTTTGAATTAATAATTGGCAGTTATCATATGGGAGGATCCGGGCATCATCTCACTCTATCGAAACTAGTGAACGACGCGCTGATGGTTATTTTCTTCTTTGTTGTTGGTCTTGAGATAAAAAGAGAACTGGTCTCAGGCCATCTGAAAGACCCAAAGGCAGCAGCTCTTCCAGCAATAGCGGCGATAGGAGGAATGGTCTTCCCGGCACTCATTTTCTTCGCCTTTAACCCATCAGGTGACCCCGCCTCTGGCTGGGGGATTCCAATGGCAACAGATATTGCATTTGCTGTTGGCGTCGTATCACTTCTCGGAGACCGAGTCGGACGACCTCTAAAAGTATTTCTATTAAGTCTCGCCATAGTTGACGACATTGGCGCGATTTTAGTAATAGCTATTTTCTACACTTCGAGCCTCTCAATCTCTTGGTCCATAGCGGCCATAGGTATCCTTGCTGCAATACTTATACTCAAATTCTTAAAAATTTGGTACATCCCGATTTATATTCTCTTAGGGTTCGCATTCTGGCTGGCAACATTTGAATCCGGAATCCACGCTACGATTGCCGGTGTCCTTCTCGGCCTTATTACCCCCGCTAAACCCCAACAATCTAAAGAAGAAGGCATGAGAGCACTCGAATGGCTTCGCGAAAAAGGAGAAAATATCTACCCTGTTGATGTCCGCATCACTGCAATGGAACTCAACGAGTCATCTTCTTCGGTAGCGGAACGAATAGGGACAGTGCTTCATCCAATTTCAAGTTTTATCATTATCCCTATCTTCGCATTAGCAAACGCTGGAGTTTACCTCGGGGGAGGAGTCTTAGGAGATGCCGCGGGAAGTGCTATTACATGGGGAGTCGCACTCGGTCTCGTCATAGGAAAAACATTAGGTATTTTCATAATGACTTGGATAGGAATAAGAATGCCCTTTACTACCCGCCCGAAAGAACTTAATAACATGTCCCTTCTTGGCTTATCTGCCGCTGCAGGTATTGGCTTTACGGTGGCGCTCTTTATTACCAATCTTGCCTACAAAGATAATTTACTATTCGCAGATGAATCAAAGATAGGAATCCTATTCGCATCATTAGCTGCAGGAATAATAGGTATCATTTTCCTACATTTCGGAACAAAAAAACGCAGAAATGTTGAGCAAGAAAGCTACCAGTAAGCTTTTCCTACGGGGCTGAGAAGTTACAAAAGTCAACGACCCTTAGCAAAACTGGCAACCAACGTATTTGTAAACAAAAAATCTTTTTTTCGAAGAATGCGTTGCAAACGCGAAATTTTAGGTTACTCTCACGCCCCGAAAGCAAACACAGTTTTTTTGATGCTTCTTAGAATAGAAATGGATGGATTGTGCCTAAAGCACTTGTCATAGTTGAATCACCGGCGAAAGCGAAAACAATAAAACGCTACCTTGGGTCTGATTACTCAGTCGAAGCTTCAGTTGGGCATATCAGGGACATAATCCAACCGAAAAATGTCAAAACTGATACACGGTACAACCTGACAATTCATGAAAATAACTCAGAACTTCATAGTTACGGTATCGATGTATCTGGAGTAAGTCCTTCAGAGAATACCTGGGAACCATGGTACGTTGCCAGCGAAAATAGTAAAAAGACGATAACCCAACTACGTAAAGCGTTAAAGAACGTTGAACTTCTATACCTTGCTACTGATGAAGACCGTGAGGGAGAGGCAATAGCATGGCATCTAGTTGAAGTCCTCAAACCTAAAGTCCCTTTTTACAGAATGGTCTTTCATGAAATAACAGAAAAAGCCATTATTGGTGCTCTCGAGGAAACTAGAGATATCGATATGGACCTCGTTGCGGCACAAGAAGCCCGAAGAATAATGGACCGAATGTCAGGGTTTGGTTGGTCTGGTGTTATGAGGCAAGTCATAGGAGGCGGGGCTTCCGGAGGACCGGTTCAAAGTCCAACGACCCGACGACTAGTTGAACGTGAACGAGAACGCATCAGGTTTATAAGCGCTGACTATTGCAGCTTATCTGCAAGTGTTGTGGCAAAAAAAGATGTCATGTTCAATACAAAACTTATAGAAATCAATAACCAGAAAGTGGTTTCCGGAAAAAATGATTTCGATGAGAATGGAGAGCTTAAAAAAAGTAACGAAGTAGTCGTGCTAGATGAGAGCCGTTCGAACTCGTTGAGAGAAGCATTGAAATCTAAAACTCTTTCTGTAAGTTCGATTGAACAATCCCCGTATCAAAGAAAACCCAAACCTCCTTTCACTACGTCTACCTTCCAGCAGGAAGTTATTAACAAGCTTGGAGGCTCAGCCAGCGCAGCCATGGGTATAGCGCAGAGCTTGTACCAAAATGGGTATATTACCTATCACCGAACGGATAGTACTGCCTTATCTGATCAAGCTATTGAAGCGGCCCGAGCAAGTATAGAAAACGAGTGCGGAATAGAATACCTACCTCGGGAAGTTAGAACATATGAGAATAAAACATCTAGCGCCCAATTAGCGCATGAAGCGATACGACCAGCCGGCGAAACGTTCCGGCACCCTAATGAACTCAAAGGAGATCTAAATAAAGATCAACTACGGGTATACGAAATTATTTGGAAAAGAACACTTGCATCCCAAATGACAGATGAAAAAGGTGAGACAGCTCGGATGCTGCTTAGCGGGGCGGTTTCTTTTGACGATAGTTCTAAATCCCAAACTCTGACGTTTAGTGCAAGCGGCCGAGTTATAACACATCCAGGATTCCGTTACATATATGAAGAAACATCGGAGAACGATGAAGAGACA
>PAEG01000019.1 GCA_002703045.1 Acidimicrobiaceae bacterium | reverse complement strand
GCTTCTTTGGTCGGATAATGGTAGAGGATTGACTGCTTTCGAATACCTAGTTCCTTCGCCAGTGTGTCAAGACTGGTTCCGTCATATCCGTTCTCTCCAAAAGCAATGATCGCTGCATTTAGTATTCGCTCAGAAGTATTCACGAAAAGATTGTAGCATTGCCTACCAAGTGGTAGAAAGTAGATGTGATTAAAGAACGACTCAAAGGTAAGAGAATCGCTATAACTGGATCTACAGGATTCCTTGGCACCGCCCTCGTTGAACTTATGCTCCGCGAAATTGAGGATGTCAAACTCGTACTTCTTGTCCGAAGCTCTCAACGTTCAGCTGATCGCCGAGTAAAGAGAGACATTTTAAACAATGACGCCTTCGACATCCTGAAAAAAAGAATCGGAAATGAAAAGTTTAATCAACTTATCGAGAACCAGATTGTTCCTGTACCTGCTGACATCGCCGAAGAAGGCCTTGGACTTGATGATGACGGACTGGATGCTTTAAAAAGCTGCGACATTGTCATACATAGCGCTGCTGCTGTAAGTTTCGATGAGCCTCTCGATAGAGCAGCAGAAGTTAACCTTATGGGGCCAGTTCGTCTAGTCAATACATTAAACGAGCTAGAGATAACTCCGCACTTAGTGATGGTAAGCACTTGCTATGTAGCAGGCAACAGAAAAGGAGATGCCCCTGAACTCCCGCTAACGGAAATCCCATTCTATGTGCCTATGGACTGGAATGAAGAAACTACTGCTGCTCGACGGACACGTTCATACGTAGAGGATGCAAGCCGCAGGCCATCCAACCTTGGAAAATTTCGAAAAAATGCTCGTTCTGAACTAGGAGCTGCTGGCACCCCCGCACTCGCCAAAAAAACTGAACAGCTGAGACAAAGGTGGGTTAAAGATCAAATGGTCGATGCCGGAAGAGAACGAGCTAATTCTTTAGGCTTCCCTGATGCTTACGCCTTTACAAAAGCAATGGCTGAGCAAGCCGTAGAGGAAGTTCGTAACAATATTCCACTAACTATTGTCAGACCTTCAATCATTGAATCCTCCTGGAGGTCTCCTACCTCTGGTTGGATACGCGGCTTTCGCATGGCTGAGCCAATCATACTGAACTTCGGAAAGGGTACGTTAAAAGAGTTCCCAGGAATCCCAGAGGGAATCGCAGACATCATTCCAGTAGATCTAGTCGCTTCAGCCATCGTCGCTGCAGCAGCTGAACAACCAAAAGAAGAAACAACGATATATCAAGTTGCTTCTGGAAGCAGTAACCCCGTACGCACATCCACCCTCACTGACTGGATCCATAACTTCTTTGGTGAAAACCCTATTTATGATGAGAAAAATCAGCCTATAGCCCCCGCAAAATGGAAATTTCCTGGTCGTGGGCGCGTTGAGTCACAATTGAATCGTGCTGAGCGCATATTAGGGCAAGCAGAACAAGCCCTTCTTAGGCTTCCGCTACGCGGCAAACAAGCAGGGCTCCTCAGTAATATTCAAGACCGTAAAGATGAAGTAGACAAGGCATTGGAATATGTCACTCTTTATGGGAAGTATGTTGAATGTGAAGCTTTGTATTCTGTGGATAATCTCCTCTCTCTATGGGATTCACTCACGGAAGGCGACAAGGAATCTTTCCCATTCGACCCGAGAGCTATCGATTGGTTCGAGTACATCAACGAAATACATTTGCCTACTGTTATCGCGAAAGGNAGAGTTAAAACGAGCCCATCGAATACCANCGGAAAGTCACGCTCNTTACGTCTCCGAAATCAAGTACTAGACGAAAGAAGNCANTTAGCTGTTTTTGACCTAGANAATACTCTTATTGCTTCNAATGTNGTCTCATCTTGGAGCTATCTCGCAACGAAACGNCTACCCAGNTCTGAACGAGTTAAATTNGTGATGAAGACNCTTGCCCAAGCGCCAGGGATGCTTGCTCTCGACAGAAAAGATAGATCTGATTTTTTGCGCAGTTTNTACAGNAGATACGCTGATGCCCCAGTTACNCAATTGGATGAAGATTCTTTCGAAATGTTCAGCGAACTGATCCTTGCGAAATCTTTTCCTGCAGGATTACTAAGAGTTCGCGAGCATAAAGCACTTGGCCATCGAACCGTGCTTATAACTGGCGCTCTTGACTTTGTTGTCAAACCCCTTAAGCCACTTTTCGATGAGATTATCTCAGCAACACTTTCCCATCAGGAAGATTATTACACTGGACAAATGCAGCAAGTCCCCCCAATAGGTGAAACACGGGCCGCAGTATTACGAAGATACGCTGAAGAAAACAACTTTGACCTTGCGGAGACTGTAGCCTACGCAGATTCTACAAGTGACCTTCCAATGCTTGAAGCCGTGGGCTTCCCTGTGGCTGTAAATCCTGAACCTAAGCTCGCCTCATTAGCGAATAGGCGTGGGTGGTTAATTGAAAACTTCCAACGGGTAGATGGATCACCGTCCAAGCTACTTCCCCTTGGAACTAGAGCAAAGGAGTAAGAGAATGGGAGACGAGAGGCGAAGGAATCCACGGCCGGGGTTAGTTCTTGATGTTGACCGGTCTACCCCTCCGGTACTTTTCCACCACGGAGAGGGCTTCCGGCTTGAGAAGCTCCCTGCTGGACGCTCTCGTATCCTTTACCCACCTGAACCTCTTCCTGGCTTAAATAACCCAGATCGACATATACGAGATGCCCTTGAGAACCCCTTAGGCGATTCCCCTCCTCTCTCGGCACTACTCACACCAGGCATGAAATTAACAATTGCCTTTGATGATATCTCGTTACCTCTTCCCCCTATGCGCGCTCCTGATATCAGACAGCGGGTAATTGAAGCTGTTCTCGATCTCGCAGCTCAGCAGGGAGTAGACGATGTGCATATCATTGCAGCACTTGCACTCCATAGGCGAATGACAGAAAGTGAGTTGCGGCATGCTGTAGGTGATCGCGTGTACGATGCATTTGCCCCATCTGGCCACCTATACAATCACGATGCCGAAGACCCCGAAGGGATGACAATAATCGGGACAACCCCTCACGGAGAGGATGTTCAGATGAACCGGAGGGCTGCCGAGTCGGACCTTATCGTCTATGTGAATATCAATCTTGTTGCAATGGACGGTGGCTGGAAAAGCACCGCTACCGGNCTCTCTGGATATACAGCTTTACGACACCACCATAANCCGACGACAATGGTTCAATCTCGAAGCTTTATGGACCAGGATAATTCTGAGTTGCATAAATCAAACTGGCGTCAGGGGAAAGTACTTCGTGACTCCGGAATACAGATCTTCCAGATTGAAACGACTGTCAATAACAACACNTTTGGCCACGATGGGCCCTTGGCTATGATGCAAAAACGTGAATGGGAATGGACATTAGCTGATCGAGCTGCATTTGTCGGTTATCAGACCGGTTTACGCAGAATGAAACCATCAACTAAAAGAAAGATATTTAACGCTTGGCAATCTCCATATGAAATGACTTCAATACAGGCTGGCGAAGTTGAAGCAGTTCACAAACAAACAACCGAAAATGTATATAAACAACAACTCGTTGACGTCCAAGGGCAGACAGATATTCTTACTATGGGGCTTCCATATATTTGCCCCTACAATGTCAACTCAGTAATGAACCCTATTCTTGTGGCTTGTTTGGGATTGGGATACCTCTTTAACATGTACCGGGGGAAGCCTCTCGTTAGAGAAGGTGGCGTAGTTATTATGACCCATCCGACTCCTTGGGAGTTTCACCCTGTGCACCACCCGAGCTATATCGACTTTTTTGAGCGAGTCTTAAGCCAAACGAAAGATCCGGTCGAAATGAGCATACGGTATGAAAAAGCTTTCGCCGAAGATGAATGGTACCGCCATCTATACCGGACTTCGTACGCATACCATGGGGTCCACCCTTTCTATATGTGGTACTGGTGTGCACACGCCCTAGATCATCTTGGTCAAGTCATCATCGTAGGTGGAAACGTAGAATCTGTCCGAAGATTAGGATTCCGCCCAGCCACTACACTTCACGATGCTTTCGAAATAGCAACGGATGTAGTTGGGCCGCAACCGACCATCACTCATTTAAAAACCCCCCCTATCAGCATGGCGAATGTCCAGTAGGGGAAGAAATGCCAAAGAAACTGTCAGCACGAGATATCCGTAGAAGAACGAAACAGATCCAGCATGCCATCGATGGAACTCGACGGAGGATAGTTAACTTGAAATTTATTCGCACAGCGCAATTTCCATATCGGTCTCCTTCTACACCTAAAGGCATCGACCCTCTTCCGACGCAAGCGAAAACTGGAAGTTCATTCAAAACAGACTGGGCGCGAAGGACTCCTGCCCTAACTCTTCGGATGATGTTCAGCGAATTTCCGATGAGGCCAATTATCCAGTTCTTAGCAAAACCGTCAATGATTGGAATTCACGGACTGGCAGACATCCCCAGCTACCAGCCAGTGATATTTGTAGCTAATCACCATAGCCATATAGACACTCCCCTGCTTCTAACCAGCCTTCCTATTCGCTGGCGAAAAAAACTCGTAGTCGGAGCTGCTGCCGACTATTTCTTTTCTACAAGAGTCACAGGAGCTCTTTCAGCTCTATTTATTGGAGCGATTCCCATTGAGCGGAAGAAGATTACGCGAAAATCATCTGATGACATTGCTGAATTAATTGATAAGGGCTGGAGTTTCATGGTCTTTCCCGAAGGAGGTCGGTCGCCAGATGGCTGGGGCCAACCATTTCGTGGAGGCGCAGCATACTTATCCATTCGCTGCAACGCCCCGATTGTCCCAATCCATCTAACTGGAACTGGCGTAATTCTTCGTAAAGGACGAAATCTTCCAAAACGCTCAAAAACAACCATTAACTTTGGGAGACCTCTCTGGCCAGATGATGAAGAGAGTTCCCGCTCATTAGCCAAACGTATTGAAATTTCTGTCGCCCAACTTGCAGACGAGACTTCAAGCAACTGGTGGGAAGCTAGAAAACGGTTATACGAGGAAGAAACGCCAACGCTCCATGGCCCTCAGGTAAGTAGTTGGCGAAGGGCTTGGGAACTAAGCGAACGAAAGGGGAAACAACAAACCCCTATTCGGAAATGGCCAAGCATCTAAATCTAGCTAGTAAACCAAGTCGTTATAATTTGAACCCGACCCTGCTAGATTAAGAAAGACACAGACAGGAAAGACGATAATGGCAGTAAATGCATCAACCCCTATTGAACTTATTGAAGGCGTATACTCCACCCTCGCAGACCGAGTAGCGGGTGGGCGTGAACACTATAACAGGGAACTTACTCTTGCTGAAAAAGTACTCATAAACCATCTCGACCGAAATGACCAAGAGCTTGTTCGCGGCAAGTCATACGTCGATTTACGACCAGATAGAGTTGCTATGCAAGACGCAACAGCACAGATGGCATGGCTTCAATTTATGACTGCTGGCTTAGATCAAGTTGCAGTACCTACCACCACTCATGCTGACCATTTGATACAAGCAAAAATTGATGGGAAACAAGATCTCCTTAATGCCAATCACACAAACGCTGAAGTTTACGATTTCCTTGAATCGGTCTGCGCGAAATATGGGGCTGGCTTTTGGAAACCTGGAAGTGGGATCATCCATCAGGTTGTTTTAGAACAGTACGCCTTTCCTGGAGGAATGATTATCGGAACCGACAGCCACACACCCAATGGCGGTGGCCTCGGAATGATAGCAATTGGAGTCGGCGGGGCTGATGCTGTAGACGTTATGACAGGTTTCCCTTGGAATGTCAGGTGGCCAAAATTGATTGGCGTTCACCTTACAGGATCACTGAATGGATGGAGCGCCCCAAAAGATGTAATTCTAAAAGTCGCAGAGATTTTAACAGTTAAGGGCGGAACAGGGGCCATAGTTGAATACTTTGGCGAAGGTGCTGATAATTTATCAGCAACCGGGAAAGCAACCATATGCAACATGGGTGCTGAAATTGGAGCAACGACTTCTATTTTTCCATACGACCAAGCCATCGAGCGGTACCTAAGGTCTACTTCCAGAGAAGCAGTGGCCGATCTTGCCAACCAGCATGCAGNTGACCTAAAAGCAGACAATGAAGTTTTAGAAAATCCCGAAAAGTTTTTTGACCAAGTGATTGAAATTGATTTATCTCAACTTCGTCCTCATATTAATGGACCACACACACCAGATCTCGCAAGAGAGTTGAAGGATCTTGGTTCAGAAGCAACCGAGAATGGGTGGCCACTTGAAATTAGCGCTGCTCTTATCGGTAGCTGCACAAACTCTTCATATGAAGACATAACACGAGCTGCATCGATTGCAAGAGAAGCAGCTGCTTCTGGCCTAAAAACACAAACTCGGCTACTAATCACACCAGGATCTGAAAAAGTTCGCGCGACCATTACTCGTGATGGTCTTCTTGCGGATTTTGAAGCACTTGGTGCGGTAGTACTAGCCAATGCTTGCGGTCCATGCATTGGCCAATGGGACAGGTCTTTAGAAGATCGTGTAGCTGGAACTCCTAATGTTATTGTTACTTCCTACAATAGAAATTTTCCTAAGCGAAACGATGGTGATCCAGCAACGCTTGCCTTCGTCACTTCGCCTGAAACAGTGATGGCGCTTGCCCTCTCCGGTCGGGTTGATTTCGATCCGGTTACCGATGAATTGATAAACGAAAATGGAGAAAGCATAAAACTATCTACACCTGAAGGCCTCGAACTCCCACCGAGCGGATTCGACCCAGGCGAAGACACATTCCTGCCTCCTCCTGCTGATGGGAACCAAATAGAAGTTCTCGTCTCTCCCGACTCCAACCGCCTCCAACTTTTAACTCCCTTCAGCGCCTGGGATGGAAAAGATTACGAAAATCTTCCAATACTTGTTAAAGCTCAGGGTAAANTTACCACTGACCATATCTCCATGGCAGGACCATGGCTTAAGTACCGNGGNCACTTGGAGAACATCTCNGGAAATCTCTANTTAGGGGCTGTCAACGCTTACNCAGGATATGAAGTCGGATACGGAAAAAACCAACTAACCGGCGAAACACAAACATTCCCCGATATGGCAAAGTCTTACCATGANTTAGGTCAGCAATGGGTAGTAATAGGTGATGAGAACATGGGTGAAGGATCAAGTCGTGAACATGCGGCCATGGAACCTCGATTTCGGNTNGGAGTTGTAGCNATNGCTAGAAGCTTCGCCCGNATNCATGAAACAAACTTAAAGAAACAAGGAATGCTNCCCCTTACTTTTNTTGANCCNNCCGACTATGACCGAATAGAAGAAGATGACCGCCTCAATGTCATCGGCCTANNTGAACTAGCGCCTGGNNTTCCAGTAACTGTGGAAGTCAACAAGCCAAATGGAGAGCANTTCTCCTTNCAGACCACTCACACATTTAGNGATGACCAAATAAACTGGTTTGNNTCTGGTTCAGCACTAAACGTAATCCGAGCACAAACTTCAACAANTGGATAACTNCTGACAGTAACGATNATTNAGCCAATAGGAAACNATCTAATAAATAGATAGGATACAAAAAATCGNTATTCTNAGAGATAGTTTGTATGGATATCAGGCAACTAAACGCACTTGTAGCTGTAGTCGATCACGGTACTTTCAGTGCTGCAGCTACTGCACTACATACTGTCCAGTCAAATATATCTACCCATATTCTCCGATTAGAACAAGAATTGAATGTCTCGCTCATTGACCGCACTTCAGGAACTTTAACTGAAGAGGGAGTCCTTGTCGTTGAGCGCGCAAGAAGAATACAGACAGAGCTTGAATCGATAGAACTTGACGTTACAGCACTTCATTCTGAAGTCTCAGGAGTCGTAAAGCTCGGCCTAATCGGAACCACTGGACGATGGCTATCACCAAANCTCCTAGATTCGATAAANGAAAGCCACCCAAAANTANCCGTTCAAATTGTTGATGCAACAACTAGCAGCTTNATACCCCTCGTAGTTCAGGGAAATGTTGATGGGGCCGTNGTAAATCTTCCAATATCTCATCCGGATATTGTTATAGAGCCACTTTTTGAAGAGGAACCAATGCTCGTAGCCCCCCAAAANCACCCACTNGCAAATTTCGACAAGATACTACCTGAACATCTAGCAGCTTACCCCCTCCTTCTAAATCCTAAAGGGGTTCCTTTCCGNGACAGCCTTGATCAAGACCTAGCTAAAGAAAACATTACCTTAACCGCCAAAGCTGAAGTAGACGGAATGAGACTTCTTGCTTCGCTAGCAGCAGACGGGTTCGGCGCCGCCGTACTTCCTGCTACTGCGGCTCAAGGAAGCGAGGAATGGAAACGAATTCCATTACCTGGGTTCACAAGGCGAGTAGTGGGCTTTGCAGTAAATCGACGTGTTCCGCTATCTGCCACTGCCCGCGCTGTCCGTGACNCGCTCAAAAGAACAATTGGCGATCACGGGTCGCATCAAGACGGCATTTTCATGGCAGGTTAAATCCGCTATTCATCCGATTTCCCAGACTAAAGACACTAAGATCATATTGTGAGCTCGGAAACTACCACCTCAGTCGAACTACTGGCACAAATTTCTGCCAATTCAAAAGTAAATCTCCATAAGCGAGCATCAGGCGACTACATAAGTGTACAAATTGGATCNCAATCTGAACCCATTGCTTTANGCGGNAATGATGGCATAAANCTCGCAGCNGGAGCTAAAACCGCCTTCGATCACCANNTCCCTCTAATCATTCACTTAAATTCCACNGGNGCTCCTCCCGACTCTGGNGTTGAAGCACTATATGGATGGGGNTCTGCAGCTAAGGAACTAACAAGATGCTCNGGTGTTATCCCNACGATAATCTGCGTTCATCAGGCAGCAGTTGCAGGCTCTGCCCTACTTNTAGGCCTCGTTGACTTTGTNATCATGGTAGAAGACTCATTCACATACGTAAGCGGGCCAAGAATGGTTCAAGAATTCACTGGAGTTCCCGTGGACCAANACACTCTTGGAGGATCTGGAAAACATGCCCANACATCTGGAGTTGCATCTTTCGTTGTACCTGACGGAAAATCAGCTAATGAACTAATAGATGAGATACTATCACTCCTTCCTGAAAACTCTTCGTCGTTACCGAGGCATATTTCATCAAGCGACTCAACAGAACGTGATCTAGACGGGATAGAAATGAATATCCCTGAATCCACGACAGGAAGCTACGACGTACGAGACATCCTAAAGGAAGTTTTCGACGACGGTATCCTCACAGAAATTCGCAAAGAGTGGGCTACAAACCTCGTTACAGCTTTTGCTACTATAGGAGGGCGCCCAGTTGGTATTGTGGCGAATCAACCACAGTCACTTGCCGGAACGTTAAACATAGCAGCATCTCAAAAAGGAGCTAGGTTCGTAAGTTTCTGCGATGCATTTAATCTTCCCATTATCACTTTTGTGGATACTCCTGGATTCCAACCAGGAAAAGATCTCGAATGGCGAGGAATGATCCGCCACGGGGCCCAACTGGCTTTCGCCTACGCCCAAGCGACGACTCCGAGGATATGTGTAACCCTCCGCAAAAGTTATGGAGGAGCGTATATCGTCATGGACAGTAAATACATGGGCAATGACCTCTCGATATCTTGGCCGTCAGCTGAAATTGCAGTAATGGGAGCAAAAGGAGCAGTAGAGATCCTGCATCGAAATGCGACCCCAGACGAAAGAGCGACACTTGAAGCAGAATATGAAGGCCGACTCCTAAATCCATATATCGCGGCCGAGAGAGGCTCTGTCGATATCGTTATCAAACCTTCGGAAACCCGAAGGAAGGTATTCGCTGCTCTGCAACCCCTGCTAACTAAGAGAGAGAAACTGAAGAAACGACCACATGCCAATACACCCCTGTAATTCAAGACAGTATTGGAATTAGTCAAGTTAGCTGACGAAAGAGGGCCCATTTCCCGATACAATGACCTCTGATCAACACTTGGAGTGCCCATTGTCAGACTCAATCACTATCACCGATAATCGATCTGGAGAGTCTGTTGAGATACCAATTGTAGATGGAGGAGTTGACTCGGGCCCATGGANCAATTTACTTTCGGGACTTTGGTTCAAAGATGAGGGCTTTGCCGCCACTGCTGTCACGAATAGCTCCATAACATTTATCGATGGTGCTGCTGGCAGACTTGAATACCGCGGATACCCAATAGAAGACCTCGCAAACCACTCTTCTTTTCTTGAAGTTGCTTTCCTCCTACTTAATGGCGAATTGCCAAATCAAAAGCAGTTAACTTCATGGGAAGAAACTATCGGTGAGGTCTCCGACCTAGACCCCAATCATCATGATCTTCTCTTGCAGGCATTCCAAAAAGACTCTCATCCTATGGGCATGCTNACTTCCGCACTTGCCGCATTATCNTCTATGTATCCTGATTCNCGNAACGTAGAAGATCCACAAATTCGTTCAAAGCATACAGTCAATCTCATCGCTAAGATTCCTTCGATCGCAGCCGCAGCTGAAAATTTTCGCAANGGCAGNCCGAGCCAGCCTTTCAGGCAAGACCTCAGCTACACAGAAAATTTTCTTGCAGCAATTTATGGGAATGGCGATGTCGAATACACTCCTGATCCCATCTTCACAAAAGCTTTGGAGCAGCTCTTTATCCTTCATGCCGACCATGAGCAAAACTGCTCGACTACAGCTGTCCGTGTGGTTGGGTCTGCTCATGCTGACCCCTACTCAGCTATAGCGGCTGGAAGTGCTGCATTGTCTGGGCCCAGGCATGGCGGGGCTAACGAAGCTGTTATTAATATGCTCGACGAAATTGAAACTTTGGAAAATGTNGANGCTTTTGTTGACTCNGTAAAGAANGGAGATGACCTGCTTTGGGGTTTTGGACATCGCGTTTATAAAAACTACGACCCAAGAGCTCAAATCATTAAAGATACGGCGCATCANATCTTTGAAGTAACAGGNAAGAATCCAAAATTAGACATCGCCTTAAAATTAGAGGAAACAGCTCTTGCAGATCAATACTTCATCAGCCGAAAGCTCTATCCAAATGTTGATTTCTACAGCGGACTCATATATCAGGCGATGGGATTCCCTGTGAAGATGTTTACTGTTCTCTTTGCGATAGCAAGAACTTCAGGNTGGCTTTCGCACTGGAACGAAATGCTAGAAAGAAATACACGAATAGCAAGGCCAAGGCAGCTCTACGTTGGGAATNCNACTCGGGATTTTNCTCCCNTTCANGACCGATANAAATTTAAGATNNATNCCCGNNATCTCTAAACGNTGACATCAATGAACCTGCGACTATAGCTGCGGTTTCTGCCCGAAGCACTTGATGACTAAGTGACACTTTCGGTAAATTCATTGAGTCTTCAGTGGGTGACCATCCGCCTTCAGGCCCTACAGCCAAGCATTTGCAACTACCGGAAATTTGCTCACCATTGTAGTCAGCCATTGTCATGCCAGAAATTCGTGCAACGTCAGCAAACGAGGGTAGAAAGCTCAGCTTTGGCAGCCAAATACCTCTAGATTGTTCAAGGGCAGATTGAATAATCCGATTTAAGCGTTGCTGATTTTTAGACTGTTTAGATTCGCTCCATATCGGNATGGAATTCTCANCTGAGAATAAGATAAGTTCATCTACACCTAATTCTGTTAGTTTCTGCACTGCAAGATCCGGTTTCCCTGATTTGGTAAGCGCTATCGCGATAGTAAGAACAGGCTCTCGCTCTTCTGAACGATAAAGTGCGTCGGCATTCTCGAGCGATTCCCCAGTAAACCGAAATACGCCCCAAGCCCCTNTCCCATCTGTTGCAGTAACGTTGCAACCGGCTTTGATNCGACGAACCTTTTTTAAATGATGCTGTTTCTCTTCGCTCAACTCTGGNTTNTCTATGTCATCGACAAGTATGTGGGCNTCAGTTACATTCTTCGATTCATCAATNNGTCGACCGCTCATATTATCGACGCTTACGACTTTTGGACTTTTTCTCAGAATTAGGCTCATCACGAATTTGGGCTAGATCAATNAGNAGNTCTTTNTCTTCTTTNGATAAATTCANTGGAGTGTCAACAATNATTGTGACAATTAAATCTCCACGNCCNCTTCTTTGCAATCTAGGAACACCCCTTCCACGGAATCGAATACGNTCCCCCGTTTTCGTTCCAGCAGGGATCTGAAGCCGNTCANTGCTATCNATAGNTGANTATTCCAAAGATGCGCCNAATGCTGCCTGTGTAACGGGAATCCANAGCTCTTCATATAGATCATCACCTACACGTTCGAATCGTTCATGTTCACTGACCTGATAGCGAACATGNATATCNCCAATTCCGCCNCCCCTTGGACCAGCATGACCCATNCCTGACAANCTTTGAGTCACACCGGTAGTNATTCCTACTGGTATACCAACTGTNAATCTTTTTTGCTTTCTCTCGATGCCTGCACCATTACATTTCTTACATGGGTCGATGATGATCGAACCATACCCTTGGCAGGAGCGACATTCTGCCGTTGACATCATTTGGCCTAACAAACTTTGGCGAACCTCTTGCACAATGCCCTGCCCT
>PAEG01000018.1 GCA_002703045.1 Acidimicrobiaceae bacterium | reverse complement strand
AGCTTTTGTCTGAATCACAAAGTCTGTAATTGGGGCTGTGCCTTCATATGTGGGCTCTCTCCAATCAACGCCAATTGCTCCATCCCACGGAGTTAATGANACTAAAGATGGAGCATCNGGAGTATCTCCGGGCTGTGTNGTTGTCGNTGTCGTTGTCGTTGTCGTTGTCGTTGTCGTTGTTGATGTTGATGTTGTTGTAGATGATGTTGTTGTTTCTCCAGGAGGGCCTTCATCACAGTTGTCGTCCCAACCAGGAAGTCGAGTAAAGGTCCCAATAGGATCAGCACCATTATCTGGATACCAGAGCCCATCAGCGTATTCGGTCCAGGTAACACCAGTTGGGTCTACCCAAACCCAAGTTCCATCGCCATCGTCATCATTCCAGCCGAAACCACCGCAATCATGGCAGTCTTCATACCATCCGGGTAAACGATCCGGGCTATAAACAGTATTTAGAGAATCTTCAGGGTACGCGCCTTCTTCAGGGTCCCAGTTCCCACTGGCGTCTGGAATCCAAGTCACCCCATTTGGATCAACCCAGTACCAGATATCTCCTTCAGGAGCCCAACCCCATTCGGGGCATTCATGACAATCCGGATCGAAATTAGGCAGATCTTTGTAGTCGTTATGAGGGTATGAACCTTCTTCGGTCATCCATTGCCAAATTCCTGAAGAGAATTGGAAGGTCCAAACTACTTCAAGTCCGCCATCCCAAACCCAGGAGCCGTCCTCTGTTTCAATCCAACCCCAAGACGGACACTCGTTACATTCTTCGATGTAACCGGGAAGTTTCTTGTAGTTGTCTATTTCTCCATCTGCTGGATCAGAAGTTTTCCAGAGTCCATCCATGCTGGCGAACCATTGTTTACCATCAGGGGCTAGCCAAAAGAGATCATGGACGTCGTTCCATCCCCATTCTGGGCATTCATTACAATCCTCGAGATAACCAGGAAGGTCGGTAATAACTTCAACTCCGCGAATCTTGCCATCTAACGTCATGGCTTCATAAGACCAAATCCAACCGGAAGTCGTTGAAGTGATTTCCCAAATAGTTCCATCGGGACCGATCCACACCCAAGAGCCATCCTCGGTTTGAGTCCATCCCCATTCTGGGCATTCATTACAATCTTCGTCGTAACCTGGCAGTTCAGTTATATCTGAGACACTCAAACCTTCGGAAGTTGCTCCAACAAAAAGCTCTCCTCCCGAATACCACTCACCATAAATATCTGCAGTCCAGATAGTTCCGGAAGGGTCATGCCATTCCCATCCACCACCTTCTGTTTCGACCCAACCCCAAGGTGGACACTCAAAACAGTCGTCGCTCCACCCAGGAAGATCTTTGTAGTCGGTGTAAGTGGTACTGCTCTCCTCTGAAGGTGCACCTACAAAGAGAGCTCCAGTCGTATTTGTGGAGTTAGAAAGAGGAATGATTTCTGTGCCTTCTTCCCAAACACCATCGTTCCAATACCAGTTGGTTCCATCAGGAGCGACCCAAACGTATACAGAGTTCCCGTCGGGGCGTGCTTGAATTTTCCAACCCCATTCCCCATCTTCCGGGCAAGGAGGAAAGCAACCATCGAAGGTAGATTCATCGTCGTACTCTGGTTCAAATTCTTCCGTTGTTTCTGGATCTATTTCTTCAGTGTCGAATTCAGGAGTTTCCACTTCTGGGATGTCGACGGTAGTTGAATCCTCAGTTGTAGTGGTTGTAGAGCTGCTTGTGAATGCTTTGATGACAACATATTTCTCTGTTCGTTCTTTGCCTTCTTTTTCAAGCATTTCTGGGCTTGATCGATAGTTGTTATCTCCGCCTTTTTCATATGAAGGAGTGGAACTATCTCCGCTGCTTTCAGGAGGACAAGGCCAACACTCCACGTCATAGCCCGGTACATCAGATTCGGTCGGATAAATACTGCCGTCATCAGGTATCGAATGCCAGCCCGGTACGGTCGCATCCCATACATACCTTCCTTCCGGAGTATGAAGAGTCCATTTCCCGTCTGATTCTTGGGTGAAACCATAAGGAGGTTCACCATCAAACTCTGGGCAATCGGATTCAGTGATTGTTATCTCAGGTTCACTCGTCGTCGTTGTAGTCTCTTCTGTGGTTGGAGGATCTTCTGGTGGGGTAAGTGGATTACCGCAAGCACAGCGTGCACGTGGAATACCGTCATCATCTACAAGGACAGCTGTTCCGGCTTCAAGAACAGCGAGAAATGGTGTCGCTGATCCATCAGAATAACCGTGATTAATAACCAGCGTGTTTTCAAGAAGCACCACCGCGGTTAACGACCTCAAATAATCTGGGATTTCATCAACGGCGATACCTTGCACCCCGGCCCAAGCCGCAGCACGATCAGGGTTATTTATAAGAAATTCAATCATTTTCTCTACGTCACAAGAGTTTTCGCCAGTTCCGCCATATAAACCAGTGGAGTCTGAACTGACAGTTCCAGTTGAAAGTTCTTCGGTTGGCACTTCGAGTGTGTAGTTAGCGAAAGATGGTCCGAAAGGGTCAGGTCCTAAAGAGTCGTTTGGTTGGTATACATAATCTGTTACTGGCGATAAGTCATTAAAACTTGCTTCGTCAGAACCTCCGCCTCTAGTAGTGGCGATAACGATTCCAGCGATAAGTGCGAGAATGACGATCACCGCAATAATTCGGGCATCGCGTCTTTCGAAAGTGTTTTTAAAAAAATCTGTAATTTTTTTGTCCATAACAGCGTCAACCCCGCTCAATTAATCTCTTAAGTTAATGAATCTCTATCTATCACGGTAGAACATTTCATAGGTGTAGATCAAAGTTTTCATTTAATTCCACTTTCTAGTGAGAATTTTTAGATGAATTGGTTTCCTTTTAAGTGCTTGTTCTAATAGATGTAAGGTGAATTAGTGAATAATGAACAGGCAGGTGCAACAGAGTTGAAGTTCGTGAAGAAGGTTGTGGCGACATGAGAAAAGTTTCAGTTTCCAGAACCCCGCGAGTAGTCAAAGTTATTTTATTTATATTCCTCGGGGTCGGCTTAATAGGCGGTGGAATTGGTGTCTGGTGGGATATAGGTCAGATACAAGAGAAAGGCATGTTTGAAATAACTGACCCTGAATGTTTTGAAACCAATGCGTTTGTTAGTGAAATGCGTTTAAAAATAAGCGACTTAGAGCAGCAAACCTCACCGGAGAGAGTTGCTGACCTAAAAGATAGACTTGCAAACTATGAGAGAGAATTCGGGGAAGAAGAATCAGATTGCTACCGCTCTGGAATCATTCTTATAGTAGCTGGAGCTTTCATATTGATTTCAGTTCCGTTAATCATTGTTGCTGTAACTAGAAGTCGAAGAAAAGGAAAAACTGACTTTAATCCACCAAACTCAAAACGTCGGAAGAAAGAGAGCGATCCTTTTAGCGACTTGGATGATTTTGATAACCCTATATTAAGTTGATTCAATAACAGTTGGAAGAAAGAATGTCTACAATCTCTAATATCAAACATCATGATGTTGATGCTCATGGTTGCCGTATCCACGTGGCTGAAATAGGTGAAGGACCTTTAGTGCTTCTCGTTCACGGGTTTCCTGAGTCATGGTATTCATGGCGGTTTCAATTACCGGCTTTAGCTGAAGCCGGATATCGGGTAGCCGCAATAGATGTACGCGGCTATGGGTCATCAGAAGCGCCAGATGCGATAGACGCGTACCGATTGATGGATCTTGCAGGAGATTGTGTCGGTGTAGTTGAAGCACTCGGGGAAACAACTGCCACAATAGTTGGACATGACTGGGGTTCGCCTATTGCTTCTTCTGCAGCTCAAATAAGACCAGATGTTTTCACTGCTGTGGCGTTACTTAGTGTCCCGTTTTCTCCTAGGAATAGTCATCGACCTACAGACATATTTCGTTTCATTGGCGGAGACGAAGAGTTCTATATCGAATATTTTCAGGAACCAGGTCGTGCTGAAGCAGAGATAGNTTTGAACCCAAAGCGCTGGCTAGAAGGATTCTATTTCTCTGCCTCAGGTGATAGCCCTCCACTAAAACCTGGAGAAAAATCTATGGGATTTGTAGCTCCAGATAGCCTTTTAGGGGACCGATTTTTATTCCCATCTGAACCGTTGAGNTGGATGACAGAAGAAGATTTAAGTTTTTACGCTGAAGAATTCGCTAAAGCAGGATTTACTGGTGGTTTAAATCGATATCGAAATGTTGATCGGGATTGGATTGATTTTAGAGGGTGGCATGGCGCACCGATCCTCCAACCGTCAATGTTCATTGGGGGCGAAAAAGATGGACCAACTATTTTAGGTGCATCAGCCATCGCAGGATTTTCAGAGTCTCTTCCCGCGTTACATAGTTCAACAATCCTTCCAGATGTCGGACATTGGATACAACAAGAAGCAGCAGAACAAGTTAATGATCTGTTAATAGATTTTCTTAGGACGGTAAGTTAATCACTGCTGGTTCTNNTTGAGGCTATTTCTGTTCTAGGGTTAATGAATGGCAGTAGATAAATCAGGAAAACTAACCCGGTCGCTAACGTTTCGTCACGTATTTGCGCTTTCGACTGGGGCCATGCTTTCATCTGGACTATTTCTCCTCCCAGGAATAGCAGCGGCAAAAGCCGGACCAGCTGCGATACTTGCTTATTTGATTGCTGGATTATTGGCTGTTCCTGCCATGCTTAGTGTTTCAGAACTCTCTACCGCACTTCCTAAAGCCGGCGGTGCTTATTATTTCCTCGAACGAGCGCTTGGACCAGCGGTTGGGACTGTCGCAGGTTTCGGAGCATGGATATCTCTTGTTTTAAAAGATGCTTTTGCCATGGTTGGTATGAGCGCATACCTCGTTTTGATCGTAGATGTGAATTCAAAAAATCTTGCGTTGATCTTGATTGCATTTTTTACATTATTAAATGTTGTTGGTTCAAAAGCTAGCGCATCGTTACAACTTGTTTTAGTCAGTTTTGTTATTGCAGTAATAGGTTGGTTTATTGTTGATGGACTTTTTGAATTCGGTTCAAAAGGAATTACTGATTCAAATCTTGAGCCTTTCTTTACTACTGGCGGATCGGGAGTCATGGCAGTAGTCGGACTAGTTTTTGTTTCTTATGGCGGGTTAACAAAAGTTGATAGCGCTGCAGAAGAAGTAGAGGACCCATCTCGGCGTATTCCTCTCGGAATGGCCACTTCGTTGACTGTAGCTACCCTCTTGTACACCCTCGGTGTTCTAGTAGCAGTAGTGGCTCTACCTCCTGAAGAATTGCATGCAGATCTTGCCCCAATTCATTCTGCTGCAGAAGCAATTCTTCCATCCTTTGGAGCCGTGCTCGTTGTTATTGCTGCACTCGCAGCGTTTGCTTCTGCAGTGAATGCAGGCATTCTTGCGGCTGCACGTTATCCGATGGCAATGGCGCGCGATGGTTTGCTTCCAAAAGGAATGGGAAGAATTAGTAAATTCGGAACACCTATTGTCGGCGTTATATCAACTGGTAGTGCGATCGCTGTTGTCGTTTTAGCGTTCGATGCAGAAGCTATCGCTAAATTAGCTAGCTCTTTTGTATTGTTAACACTTGGCCTAGTAAATCTTGCAGTATTAGTTTTAAGAGCTTCGCAAATCCAGTCGTATGCTCCTTCTTTCCGTGCTCCTTTCTACCCTTTTACACAATTTATTGGAATAGCTATTTCGGTTTACCTCATTTGGCAATTAGGACCNACTCCACAAATTTTTGTTGTTGCAGTNNCTGTTGTCGCTTGGACGTGGCATCATTTTTATGCCACCGGTCGTACAAAACGTGCAGGTGCTATACGTCATGTATTTGAGCGGTGGGGAAGAGAAGCAGACCGGGGTCTTGACAGAGAAATGAGCGCGGCTATGGCCGGGCACGGTCTAAGAAAAACTGATGATTATGCAGGACTTATCGCGCGGGCATCTGTCCTATCTGCTCCGGAAGATGCCGACATAACTGAAGCTGCGAGTCGCGCTGCTGCGGTTTTATCGCAACAAATTGGTTTAGAAAGCGAAGAGGTAACGGAACAATTTCTAGAAACTGGATCATTATGGATTCAGCCATCAAAAGACCATCCAACGGCTACACCAGTCGCTTTTTTCGAAGGCATTGAAGACGACTTCCTAGTTATTGTTCGATCAGCAAAAGGAATCCGTATCCCTTCTTCTTGGGGAGGTTCAGGCGAGCGAGTTAATGCGTTGTTTTTTCTAGCAGGAACGAACATTAACCCGGGCAGGTCTCTTCGTCTTGCAGGCGAGCTAGCACAACATCTACGTGATGGAACTCAAGCGGTGGGTCAAGCTATTGATGAAGTTGGGGTTAAATCAGCTCTTTTGCCAGAGGCAGCATTACGCCAATACACCATTTTCCCAGAAGGCTTCGATTCGGAACTTATTGGTAAACAAATCGGTGCGATCAGATTGTTAGAGGGAGCAGAAATAACAACCGTGATCCGAGAGGGTGTCCCTCTTGAAGTTCACGAAGAACTTATTGTTGAATCAGATGATCAGATAACAGTTTTGGGNCCATTAGAAACCATGCCGCCGGTAGGCAGCCCACTTCCGGTTATTGAGTAATCCGAGATTAAGAAACCAATATTTTACGNAGTTNTGCCATTCCGGCAATTGCTTCTGANGGAGATGAAGCAATCGGGGCAATATTTAAGTCTTTCGCTCCAGATTCAANGAAAGGTTTNANCCACTGAGCGATATCGCTNGGNGANCCAACNGGNGAGTANTTTTCAAAAAATGAAAAAGGTGTTCNATAAAAACGTTCCATAGCTGGACCAAGNNCTTTTTTNCCTTCTTCGGGTGTGTCCCCNAANCCAACCCAGATTTGATAACCATGCCGCCAAGCGACGNCAACTCGGCCACTTTCTTTAGCGATNTCTTCNGANTTNTGTACTCCTGCTGAAAATCTTTCAGGNGAACACCAAGAAGCAAGCCACCCATCACCAAANAACCCCGTNCGANCTATCGCNGCATCAGAACGTCCGCCGATAGTGATTGGNACTGGGGGAGAAGGAACAGGAAGGATTGAAACGTCTGGAGCAGAATAAAACTCNCCGTANTGNTTGACTTCTTGCCCTTCAAGAAGAGGTCGTAAAACTTTCAGAGCNTCATCAGTTCGTCTACCNCGAGTAGCNGGATCNACTCCAACGACTTCCATCTCATGGCGATCTTCGCCACCTACACCAACTCCGAAAGTGAGGCGCCCAGGGGAGAGTTCAGACAAAGTAGAGATTTGCCGTGCCACCGCAACGGGATGNCGTAACGCTAATAAATACACACCNACATAAACGTCAAGGGTGGGCTGTAGACCCGCCAGCCANGAAACTAGNGTTAACCCGTCAATTCCGCGNCCNCCTTGGAAAGCNACATGATCAGCGGTAATTAAATGGTCTANCCCTGACTCTGCAGCAGACGTCACGTAGTTGNCGGCATCGTCATANGAGGAAAAACCCGAAGGAGGGATCGATAAACCGANTCGNGGACTATTAATGTTCACGATCTCGTTTCTCGCCGAAGCGGTTCCACGAAGTAATTTTGTCAGCGCTCCTATGGCGTGGNGCCACACCCCANTTNCCNGTTGGNTGTCCCAAAGGTAGGAGAGCGAGTACTTCATACCGGTCCGGAATATTCAGAAGATCACGTACATCNTCTTCGTAAATTCTGTGCAAAGTTGTTAGCGAAGTGCCAAGACCTAATGAACGTGCGGCAAGCATAAAATTTTGCACCGCAGGGTAAACCGAAGCATGAGTTGGACCGACTGGCATTGGGCCCTCATCGTCGTAGACCGTCATATCAATCGAAGGCATTAGAACAAGTACATGAACAGGAACACGTTCAAGGTTCTCTGCCAAATGAACTGTGGCGCGGTTATTGCGCTCCCATCCTTCTCGAACTGCATCATTTGGAAATTCTTTCGGTGCAATAACGGGTTCATAGCGTGCCCAACCCTTGCGGTAAATTTCTGCTAATTCAAAACGGAGATCAGGATCCTGCACAATAAGAAATTGATATGGCTGAATGTTGCCACCACTTGGAGCTTGCACGGCAGCTTCAAGACAAGTCCAGATATCTTCTTCTGATACTGACTCTTCGCTGTATCGCCTCATCGCTCGAGTGGTCATTAACCCTTCAAGCAATCCGATTTCTTCTTCCATAACAATTCTTTTCCTATTAGTTACCCGTGAACTTTGGTGGACGCTTTTCCTTAATAGCCGCTAAAGCCTCTTTATGATCAGCAGACGAAAACGTAACAGTCTCAAGAGCTGTAGAGAGATCAAAAGCGGCACCGGCTGTTTGTTTCACCCAAGCATTTATCGACTGTTTCGTGTATTGAACAGCTTGAGGTGCACCGGCTGCAAGACGTTTTGCCCAACTCAAAGCCGCTGCATGGCAAGCTTCTGGGTCAGGTGCAGATTCAGTTACTAAACCAATTCGTACTGCCTCTTCAGCAGAGATCGGATCGCCTGTTAAAAGAAACCGTTTCGCCAGCATCGGTCCGATAGCTAACGGCCAAGCAATCACGCCACCGTCTCCGGCAACAATCCCGACTTGGACATGCGGGTCAGCCAACCGTGCAGTCTCTGACATAACAGCAACATCTGAAAGCAAAGCGATACTTGCACCTAAACCAATAGCGTGTCCCGTTATTGCTGAAACAAGAGGTAGATGGACATCAAGAAGATCCCAAATTAAAGATTTACCATCAAGTCTTATATCCGTAGATGCTCCTGACTTACTCAACTCTGGGAACCAAGCAAAATCCCCACCAGCAGTAAAAGCCTGTTCAGTTCCAGTCAAAAGAATCGCTCTCGCATCTCTTTCTGCTTGTAAACGAGGGAAAAGATTGGTTAATTCATGATGCATTTGCCCATCAACCTTGTTGAGGGGGTCTCCGGCTTTATCAATAGTTACTACAAGTACATCTTCGTCATAAGCAAAATGAAGGTATTCAAAGTCCATGTATAAACCTCATAGCAGAGTGGTGTCAGTCTCTAATTCTAAAGCTAGACGTCCCGTTAATTCGTATATTCGTTGTGCCACCATGGCATGAGTGGAAGCTACTTGTCCATCGCGCACAAATTTTTGGAGAGGTTCTCGAAGGTATATGGCTGTTCCGCCGGCTTCACGTCCAAGCTGAACAAGAGCGTCGCTGCACCTTTGGGCAGCATCACAAGCTGCAAGGCGAATACTCCTACGATCTTCTATTGTCAATGAGTCACCTTCTGTGGCTCTTTCCCATGCAGTTCCGAGAGTGTCTAATAAAAAGGATCGAGAAGATCGAGCGGTTGCTTCAGCAACAGATAGAACGGTTTGCCCAGAAGCACGCTCCGCGAGAGTGCGACTTGATCCTTGCGGTTTTTTTAGAGTAGCGATTTCTTTAAATCTTGAAACAGCTCCATCTAATAAACCAATAGCAACCGCAGCAACCCCAGCAGCTAAAACTCCGTAGAAAGGAAAGCGCCATTGAGGGCCATCAAGACGAGGGTTGGCATCAGTTATTTGAACCCACCGACCTTCAGGAACGAAGGCTTCTGTGGTGCAATAATCGGTTGAACCTGATCCGGCAAGGCCAGTTACATGCCAATTGTCAAGAAATTCAATGTCATCAGGATCCATAAAAACAAAAGGAGCGAATAATCCATCGTCACGTTTAATGGGTTTTCCATCTTCACCTAAAATTCGAGTTCCGCCCCCAA
>PAEG01000017.1 GCA_002703045.1 Acidimicrobiaceae bacterium | reverse complement strand
AAGGACAGCGATAATTGCTAGGAGAATACCAATAACAGCATTACGTTGGCGGAGACTCCGAGTATGGGATATGAATATATTTTCTGACTCTGAGCTTTCGAAAAATTCAGACACGTGAACTCCTGTCGATCAAGCTAATAAAAGTCTTACACAGGTTTTATCTAATTACAAACAGGCCTTCGACATAAGGAACTAGAAATATCGTTTAAGATGTTCAGCAATAACAATATGGAGTGAAGATTATGGATTTGTTTGATGCGATGAGCACATGTCGGGCTATGAGATATTTGAAATCAGATCCGGTAGAACCGGACTTGATCAAAAAGGTCATAACAGCTGCAACATGGGCCCCGAGTCCCGGAAATTCTCAAGGGCGAGATTTTCTCTTAGTGTCAGATCAAGATAAGAAAATTAAAATTGGCGATGCAATCGAAACAGCCATGGCTAGCAGAGTCGCGGCAATGGAACGACCCGATAAAACTCACCGGCTCATGCTTGATGGCACGGAGCATCTCGTTGCAACATTAAAGAGCTGCCCGGTGCTCATTTTCATTTGTGGCAAAAAGATATACCCAGCCCAAGCACCTCGTGAATCATTTATTTGGTCTTCTATCTACCCTGCGGCCCAGAATTTAATACTTGCCGCTAGAGCTTTAGGCCTCGGGACCGTTTTTACGACTTTTCAAGGGGCAGCTGAGCCAACTATCCGGGAAACGCTTTCATTACCTGATGACGTTTATATCGGTTGCATGATTCCGATGGGTTGGCCGGATAAGAACTTTGGCCCGTTAAATCGAGAGCCGTTCGAAAATGTCGTGCATCACAACCAATGGCAAGGTGATTTGAGAGCATACCCACCCCAATAAGATTTAGGGCGCTATCGAACCCCACGACCTCGCTAACTCAGGATCTCCGAAAATTTCTAAACCCTCTGGCTGCCTCCCCCAAAGATATAAAAGAAGGCTTAACGCATTTCCTCTTACTGCCACGTCACCTTTCTCATGCACCCGCTTTACTATAAGCTCGTTATCTGCGACCTCAAGTAGCCATTCACCCTCTCCATCGGTTCTATGAAGATGAAGAGAACCATTTGGATAATTGAATTCCTTCCTCGACGCCGCTAATTGCAAGGAGACATCAATGAATTCATCAACTCCATCGCAGGCAATATCTCCATCTATGGATATGTGCTCATTTTCTGCCGTTTCAGCATCCCACATATGCACAAGAGATTCGTGAGTCATCCTTCGGATATAGAAACCAACATTCTTCTCTTGACCCCAAGTCCATATAGGGCGACTTGGTTCACGCGCTTCAAGAATCTCTAAAAGGTTATGAAAATTAATTTTAGCCCAATGAAATACATCGCCCTCAGGAGTACTGTTAAAAAGGTCCGAGGGGCGTTCGATCGAATCGGCAGAAATAATACCTTCAACTGTGGCATACACATTTCCGACATGNCCNACTAACTCTTTCATGCTCCAGCCAGGACAAGCTGAAATTTCAGCTTCAGGGTTAGCATTGGCTAATGTAAAGAACCGAGTACCAAAAGTCGTTAAAGCGCTATTTAGAGACTGTAGATCCATACTCTATTCCCCTAAGGCAGTTTTTATGCCTAGTGCAAATGTTTCAACATCGGCTGCTTGTGTTGAAAAACTTGTCATCCATCGAATCTCATTCTCACCTTCCCATGTGTAGAAGGGTGACCATTCCTGCAGTTCAGATATGACTTCTTTAGGTAAAGTTGCGAACACAGCATTAGCTTGCGTCGGCTGTGTAATCGTCACGCCAGAGATTGCGGAGACTTTTTCTGCAAGGAGAGATGCCATATCGTTTGCATGCCGGGCGTGGTCGAGCCATAGGTCATTTTGAAGCATCGCAAGAAACTGCGCTGCTATAAATCGCATTTTCGACGGAAGCTGAGCTGACTGCTTTTGGAGATATTCAACAGCTTCTGATAATTCGGGGTCAAACACAATAATTGCTTCCCCATACACCATCCCATTTTTTGTCCCTCCAAAGCTCAAAATATCTATACCTATATCTGCNGTNAATTTGGCAATNTCGCAGCCAAGAGACACCGCNGCNTTCGCTATTCTTGCTCCATCCATATGNACACGAAGACCAGCCTCATGAGCTACCTCGGTAATGTCTTTGAGNTCTTCTACTGTGTAGACAGTGCCGTATTCTGTTGATNGCGTTATCGAAACAGCACCAGGTTGTACNTGGTGGACAACGCCGAGAACATCGAACTGCTTTTTGATCTGGTCAATGGTCAGTTTTGCATCTGAGCTAGGTAAATCAATTAATTTACTCCCCAGAAATCTTTCCGGAGCACCGCATTCGTCGATGTTGATATGCGATGATTCGGTGCAAATAACTCCTTGCCAAGGATTAATTAGAGCCTGAAGACCTACGATGTTGGCTCCGGTTCCACCCCATGAAAGAAAAGTTGAAACTTCTCGTCCGAAAAGTGTATTCATCACCGTTCTTAGCTCATTTGTATAACTATCATCCCCATAAGCAATGCTGTACCCTTCATTGGCTTCACATAAAGCTTGCAGGACTTCCGGTGAGGCGCCTGAAGCATTATCACTTGCAAATGTACATTGAGGGGGATCTGGAAGCATACAAAAACCCTATCGGGATCATTCATAATGAACGACTAATTGAAGCATAGACACATGCAAATCTTGCCTTTCCCTTATACGGAGCAGCTTTCTGTTTGTTAAATCGTTCTCTTTTTCTCGGTTCAGACCTTTAGAGATGCATATCTTTAGGAATATCAATAGTCTTACACTATGCATACAGGAAGAAATGACAGGCTGAAAAGGAATCGAACCCGAAGAATCATTTCCCAAACTAGCGATTCCAACGATACCGGCGCTGGATTTGTTGTCGCAGATGACTTTGAGGGATTCTCTCAAATCAACGATGTCTTCTGTCGGTCACAATACGACCCAACGGTAAAAAGTTCAGAAACTCAGNGNTTNTATGANATGTACNGNCGGCCACTTACTGGATGGCGAGGAGCTGNGGGCTATGGGCAACANGACTANGCTCTAAGAAATGCTNCTTGGCACGTAGCAGATATTTTCGCTGAGATGCATGAGNCAGANGACAGGCGAGANGGGTTTCTTGACNCTCTTTCNATGCTTCGAGAGGGNGCAGGTGAAGAAACTAGCTTNACTTCACCGNAAGAAGCTTCGAGGGTTATCAAGNAAGCTGCTCGTACTGTTGGGGCAGATCTTGTCGGGATAGCTGAATACGATAGTAGATGGACCTANACCGAGCGCTTNTCGATGAGCACTCTCGATGGAAAACCAAANCNAATCCCAGNTGATATAGGTNACGTGATCGTCATAGGTCANGCGATGGATACAGAACTAGTAGATACTGCTCCTTCTGCATTATCTGGGTCGGCNACGGGAATGGGGTACTCTTTGGACGCCCTNGTNCTACTGACTATTTCCCAATTTATTCGCAATCTCGGGTACCAAGCTATCCCGTCTATGAACGATACNGCTCTNGCTATTCCATATGCTGTGAAAGCCGGNTTAGGAGAGTACGGGAAACATGGTCTCGTGATAACNCCNGAATTTGGTTCTAGCGTTCGGTTCGGAAAAATCTTCACTAACTTACCGTTAANCANTGATTCCCCAGTGAGATTTGGCGTAGAAGAGATGTGCAATATTTGCGATGCGTGCTCTAAGGCCTGCCCCAGTCGCGCTATTCCAAACGGTGAACCTTCCCTCGTTGTATTCAACCGTTCTAATATTTCCGGTGTAAAAAAATGGACGATCGATGGAGAAAAATGCTTTTCCTACTGGGCCAAAATCAATACAGATTGTGCAGTATGTATTCGTGTTTGCCCATTTACCCGCGACTACACAAATTATTTGAATAGGTTCTGGCTTCGTTTAGCCCACTCGCCCTTTAGAAGACTGGCACTTTATCTTGATACTAAGCAGAGACGAGGAAAGCGTGTAGCAAGCAAAAAATGGTGGCAAATTAACGGAAGCTAGGCATCAAGAAAGCGGTATGCAGCTATAGCTGATCCGACAGAGCCCACTATTGCCCCGACTAGAAAAAGCAATCCGCCTATTGCCCGGACTTCTCCAGTGTCAACAGCAAAGCTCTGCAAGATATTTAACACGTTCTCACTAGCTAGCCACTCTTCAAATGCCCGATTCGCACCATAAACAGACGCCATCCCTAAAGCTGCGCCTACAAGGCCCTGAAAAGTTCCTTCAAGCATAAATGGAACAAGAATGAAAGAATTTGAAGCGCCTACTAGTTTCATGACTTCAATTTCTCGACGGCGGGCAAAAATAGCCATTCGAATAGTATTGAGAATAAGTAATAGCCCCGTCCCTAAAAGAATTGCACCTGCCCCAAGAACAATCCACCTTATAACATCTGTAGCTTTTTCGATTTTTTGAATTTCATCTGTAGCCCGAACAACTTTTTTTACTCCGGGTTTCGTTTCAAAACCCGATGCCACAATCTCTATTGTCTGAGCACTCAATTGTTTGGGAATGATCCGATACGAAGGCGGAATTATCTCCTGAGTAACGAGCTGTGTTATTTCCGGATTCTCTGGGAAAAAATCCTCATTAAATTCCCTAAAGGATTCTGCCTGATCGACGTACCTGTAACTGTCAATAGCTGCAGATCGTTCAATTTCTTCTTGGACAAGGCCTAATTGGCTATCTGTAATCTCAGGTTCAAGAAAAACAATGAACTCCACGCCGTCCTGCCACCTATCGGTGGCGTTTGAGACGCCACGCTGAAGAAGGAGCGCTATACCCAAAAGGCTCAACGATACTGCCACAGTGAGAATTGACGCGAGAGTAAGCGTTAGATTCCTCCGAAGATTCCGAAGCGTTTCTCGCACCATGTAACCTAATCTCATTACATAGCCGCTTTCTTACTCATAGACACCTCGCGCCTGATCACGGACGATTGCACCATTGTTTAACTCAATAACTCTCCGCCGCATCGTGTCGACGATTCCGCGATCATGAGTCGCCATAACAACAGTAGTTCCGATCTCATTAATCCTCTCGAGCAATCTCATAATCCCAACCGAAGTGGACGGATCAAGATTTCCTGTAGGCTCATCNGCTAGAAGTATCAACGGCCTATTCACAAATGCACGNGCNATTGAGACTCGCTGTTGTTCNCCTCCAGAAAGTTCATGTGGGAATCGATTCATCTTCGTTTGAAGGCCTACAAGGTCCAATATCGCNGGAACTTGNGTCTTAACCACATGCCTNGGCCTGCCGATAACCTCTAANGCAAAGGCAACATTTTGAGAAACTGTCTTATTGGGAAGAAGTTTAAAGTCCTGAAAAATACTGCCAATTTGCCTTCGCATTTGCGGAACTCTCCAACGGCGTAAACGTGCAATATCTTTACCAGCGACAAAGATTCTTCCNTTATCTGGTTCTTCTTCCTTGTTCAAAAGACGTAAAAACGTTGACTTTCCCGANCCAGATTGCCCGACAAGAAATACAAACTCACCTTTTTGTATATCNCAGGAAGCTTCGTGAAGCGCAAGCACTTCTCCCTTATAAACCTTCGTAACNGATTCAAGTTTAATCATGTTCTCTACATTCAGCCTTTTCTACTGTGACAAGGGTAGCAGCNCCCCAGAACAAAGCTAAGGCAGCNAACTCTAATGACTAAAGGTCNGGCTTACCAGAACGTAACCACCTTAGATACGCTTCNACGAAACCGTCAATCTCTCCATTAAGAACCGAATCNACTGCACCAACTTCGAAGTTAGTCCTCAGGTCTTTCACCATCTGATAAGGCTGCATCACATACGATCGGATTTGACTTCCGAACCCTACATTTTGGTTCTCTCCACTAATACTAGCTATGTCTTCCTCGCGTTGCTTTCGCTGAAGATCAAGCAGCCGAGAAGAAAGCATTTGCAAGCATCTATCTTTATTCTGATGCTGACTTCGTTCATTCTGGCAAGAAACAACTATTCCTGATGGGAGGTGAGTGATGCGCACAGCTGAATCAGTAACATTTACATGCTGCCCTCCGGCTCCAGAAGACCGATACGTATCAATGCGGATTTCCGTCTCATCAATGCTTACCTCGTCTGAAACTTCCTCAAAGAAAGGAACAATATGCATTGAAGCAAAAGACGTATGGCGATTAGCTTGTTTATTAAAAGGNGAAATTCGGACAAGGCGATGGACGCCGTGTTCTGATTGAAGTTTTCCATAAGCTCGACGCCCACGGATAATGAACTCAGCAGAAGAGATTCCGGCTTCTGTCCCAACCGATACAGAAGTTATTTCCATTGCATAAGCTTGCTGCTCAGACCATCTCTGGTACATCCGGAACAGCATCTCAGCCCAATCTTGCGCTTCAGTTCCCCCTTCGCCAGATTGGATATGGCATACAGCGTCGCCTTCGTCATACTCCCCCGTAAAAAGTGAACGCAACTCAAGTTCATCTAATGCCACCGCTACTCTGCTAACTAAAAGCCCCGATTCTTGTTCAAGTCCGGAGTCAGGTTCCTCTTCTAAAAGCTCGAGAAAGGTTTCAACTTCTTCCAACTGAGCAGTTAAGGCACGGTGGAGGTTAATGTCTTCAGTGATTTCAGCAAGTTCTTGGCTAACCCTCTTTGCATTTTCTGCATCATCCCAAAGATCCGGTTGAGCAACCAAATTCTCAAGCTCCAATTTACGGTCACTAATCTCATCTAATTTGAGATAGTGTTCAGCCTCCTTCAGACGTTGCCGTAGGAGGCCCAGTTCAGTATTAGTTTCAGACATAGGAATTAGTTACTAGCTCTAGTAAACCAATAATACTTCGATTACTTCCCGTGACACTGTTTAAACTTTTTCTCAGAGCCGCATGGGCATGGCTCATTTCTGCCAGTTTTTTCAAATTCGCTTTTGACAATTGTTGATTGTTTGGAGGCAGCGTTCTCTTTAACCTGCGCAGCAGGCATTTCTGACTGACTAGAAACAGAAGGTTTCTGTTGCGCTAAAGTAGCTATTGCCCCAGCCGCTATCTCATCAGTTCCCGAGTAAGAAACATCGCTTGCTTGCCTGTCAAGGGAACCACCTTGCTCTGCTTCCGGTTCGTTATCAATTTGAATATGAGTGATGTACTTTATGAAGTCTTTCCCTACTGAATCCATCATGGAGCCAAACATCTCAAAGCCCTCTCGCTGCCATTCAGTAAGCGGGTCTTTCTGCCCCATAGCCCTTAGGTGAATCCCCTCTTTAAGATAATCCATGGCATAAAGGTGCTCACGCCAGCGCTGATCAAGTATGCGAAGCATGATTTGACCTTCTACTTTTCGCATTACTTCAGGCCCAATCTGGGTTTCACGCTGCTCACAGTATTGGAGCACATCCTCCATAGCTAGCTCATAGATATCGTTTGAGTCAGAAACTTTCTTAAATGAAGTTGGAGTAAATTCATTTGGCCAAAGATTCCCCATTGAAACCGTCAATGCGTCAAGATCCCAATCCTCCTGGTGCTCTGATGAACAATGAGATGAGATGATTTCATCTACTTCCAATGCTAAGAACTCTGATGTTTCGTCTTTCAAATCTTCCCCGTTCAGAATCTCATTTCGCCTTGCATAAATAACTTTGCGTTGCTCATTCATGACTTCGTCATACTTCAGAACGTTCTTTCTCGTTTCTGCGTTTCGCTGCTCTACAGTATTCTGCGCCCTCTCAATCGCTTTTGTTACCATCTTGTCGCCGATAGGGACATCGTCTGGCAAAGCTTTTTTCATAACCCATTCCATAGCGCCTGTTGCAAATAGTCGCATTAACTCATCTTCAAGTGACAAATAAAACCGTGACTCGCCCGGGTCTCCCTGCCTCCCAGATCTTCCTCGTAACTGATTATCTATTCGACGGCTATCATGACGCTCAGTACCTAGAACGTACAACCCACCTGCTTCTTTTACCTTTTCACCCTCTTCAGCGCAGATTGATTCATATTTCTTTAAATACTCTTCATATTTGGTAGCAGCTACTTCATCTTCTATCTTGAGGCCTTCTGCGACAACGTCACGTTCCGCTAGGCCCTCCGGATTTCCCCCCAGAATTATGTCAACCCCTCTACCGGCCATGTTTGTCGCCACTGTTACAGAGCCGATCCTGCCTGCTTGCGCAACAACGTCGGCTTCCCGTGCATGAAGCTTTGCGTTAAGCACAGAATGAGTGACCCCTCGTTTATCAAGCAGGTCAGAGACGAGTTCAGAATTTTCTACAGATATTGTTCCGACGAGAACTGGCTGGCCTTTTTTATTCCGCTCAACAATATCTTCAACGACAGCACCGAACTTTCCTTTTTCGGATCTGTAGATGAAATCAACTGCATCATCTCTAATAATCGGTTTGTTAGTAGGGATTGGAACAACATGAAGACCATATGTGTTAAAAAACTCAGCAGCTTCAGTTTCAGCTGTACCAGTCATTCCAGCCAGCTTGTCGTATAGCCGAAAATAATTCTGAAGGGTAATAGTTGCAAGGGTCTGATTCTCTTCCTTAATAGTAGCCCCCTCTTTAGCTTCAACTGCCTGGTGGAGACCATCGCTCCATCGACGGCCATCGAGAATACGACCTGTGAACTCATCTACGATTTTGACCTCTCCGTTTGCGAGTATGTAGTCCTTATCTCGGTGAAATAACTCTTTTGCTTTTAAAGCTACTTGAAACTGGTGAACGAAATCAGCAGATACTGCGTCATACAGATTCTCTATATCCAATGCGCGTTCTACTGCATGCACTCCTTCTTCAGTCGGAGCGACTGTCCTCTTCTCTTCATCTACTTCGTAATGGCGATCGCGCTGAAGGTTTTGGACTATAGAGGCAAACTTGTAATACGCCTGCGCTGCATCTGCCAGCTTTCCACTAATGATTAAAGGAGTTCTCGCTTCATCTATAAGAATGCTGTCTATCTCATCTACGATGCAATAGTTATGACCCCTTTGAACCTTCTTTGAAAGTTCCATAGCCATGTTGTCTCGGAGATAATCAAAGCCCAATTCGTTGTTAGTCCCATAAGTCACATCGGCATCGTATTGGGATTTCTTGTAGGAGCTGTCTCTATTTCCGGGGACTATCAACCCAACTTCGAGACCCAGCCAGTTATATATTTCGCCCATCCATTCTGAGTCGCGAGTCGCCAAATAGTCATTTACCGTAACAACATGAACGCCTTTACCTGATAAAGCGTTTAGATATATGGGAAGGGTTGAAGTTAAAGTCTTCCCCTCTCCGGTTCTCATCTCCGCAACCCATCCGAAATGCAAAGCAGCTCCACCCACAAGCTGGACGTCATAGTGCCGTTGCCCTATAACGCGCCACGCAGCTTCTCGCACAACTGCGAATGCTTCAATAAGTAGATCACTTACTCCTTCACCACGCTCTACTCTTTGTTTAAAATCCCCAGTTTTAGCCTGCAGTTCAGCATCGCTTAAAGCTTTCATATCGTCTTCAAGTTCGGAAATATCCGGAACTAAAGCTTCCAAGGCCTTCAGTTTCTTTCCTTCACCGGAACGAAGAACTTTTCTTAAGGGATTTGCACTCATCTAATTGTGAATCCTATCTTCCTATAGCCACTATCGATATTTTTCCAACACTAAAGAGCTTTAGTATCTGTAGTGCTCAGGTTTAAACGGCCCTTCTTTAGGAACTCCAAGATAATCTGCTTGCTCTTGAGAAAGTTCGGTCAAGCGAACACCNAGCGACTCTAAATGAAGTCTTGCGACCTTTTCATCGAGGGATTTTGGCATCGTGATGACCTCATTCTGGTAATTTTCAGCATTCATGTAGAGATCAATTTGTGCCATCACTTGATTAGTGAAGCTGAAACTCATGACAAAACTTGGATGGCCAGTAGCATTCCCCAGATTGAGCAGCCTACCTTCTGACAAAATAATGACCGAATGGCCGTCCGGAAAAACATATTCATCAACTTGAGGTTTAATATTCTCACGTTGCACATCTGACATATCCTGCAAACCAGCCATATCTATTTCATTATCAAAGTGGCCTATATTGCCTACAATCGCTTGATGCTTCATTCTTGCCATATGACTTGCAGAAATAATTCCTTTATTCCCAGTAGCAGTGATAAAGATATCCGCTGTCTCCATCACATCTTCCAATGTGACAACTTCGTATCCCTCCATTGCAGCTTGGAGGGCGCATATTGGGTCAACCTCAGTAATAACTACACGCGCGCCCTGTCCCGCAAGTGATGCAGCGCAACCTTTCCCGACATCTCCGTATCCCAGAACGCACGCTACCTTNCCCCCGATCATAGTGTCTGTGGCTCGATTGATTCCATCAACTAAGGAGTGCCTACAACCATAAAGATTGTCAAACTTAGATTTAGTTACTGCATCATTTACNTTTATTGCAGGGAATAGNAATGACCCNTCATCCTGCATCTGATAGAGGCGATGGACTCCTGTTGTNGTCTCCTCNGACACTCCCATTATTCCTGACGATATAGCAGCCCAATCTATAGCGCCCTCTCTTTGAATCGTTTGAAGTCTGTTTAGAAAGACACCCCACTCTTCAGAGTCTTCACTTCCAGCAATGGGAATATCGCCACTCTCAAGGTATTCAAGGCCCTTATGAACCATCATGGTGGCATCGCCCCCGTCATCTAGAATTAAATTTGGGCATCCTCCATCAGGCCAATGAAAGAGCTGTTCCGTCGCCCACCAATACTCCTCCAGAGTTTCGCCTTTCCAGGCNAAAACNGGAACTCCCTCGGGGTTGNCAACAGTNCCATTAGGCCCCACAACAACAGCNGCTGCTGCATGGTCCTGCGTGGAAAAGATATTGCACGACACCCATCGAATTTGAGCNCCNAGTGCAGTAAGNGTCTCAATCAAAACGGCGGTCTGAATNGTCATATGTAAAGAACCGGCTATTCGAGCACCTTTAAGAGGCTGTGCGTCAGCATATTCAGCCCTCAGAGCCATCAGACCTGGCATTTCATTTTCTGCAAGTCGAATCTCTTTACGCCCAAAATTCGACAAAGACAGATCGGCAACTTTGAAGTCATCAACTGACATGGAACCCCTTTCAAATTTTTACAACTTATTGGCTGAGGTCCTCTGACGTCAATGTCAGCCAATAGTTAGTCTACACCCATACAGAAAGCCATAGCTACACTTCGTTTCTCAATCGAAACTAACTGGACTTATCTTTTTCGTTCTTTGAGGCCAGTCGTTGATGCTCATCATCAGAGACTTGCTTAGATTCATCGATCAGGAGAACAGGAATCCCATTATCTATTACAAAAACTCTTCGAAGTCTTGGGTTATAAAGAATCTCTTCATCTTCGAAATACCATAAAGGCCCTTTGTCTTCAGGACACGCAAGAACTTCCAAAAGCCTTTGGTCTAAACTCATAGAAGAATCCTATCTTATCAATCGACTTTGCCCTCAGATTCAACAAACTGTTCAAGACATGCACGAACCTTCATAAATTCCCTTTCCATTGTGACTGCATTATCTGCCTCTAGATTCAATCGCAACAGAGGCTCGGTATTCGATGGGCGAAGATTGAACCACCACTTATCTCCATTGACTGTGAGGCCATCCAAGTAGTCATGCTCATGGTCAGAGAAAGTATCACTAATTCGCTCGATCACATCTGTTGGATTATCAACACGGAAGTTTATTTCACCTGTTGACGAGTAGGAGCCGAAGTCTTTTCGAAGTGATGATAAAGAAATACCCTTAGCGCTCATTTCTTGCATCACAAGTAGAGCTGCTATCAACCCAGAGTCTGCCCTATAGTTATCCCGAAAGTAGTAATGCCCTGAATGCTCTCCAGCGAAAGCAGCATCCGTTTCAGCCATNAATTGCTTGATGTAAGAATGACCCACCCTGCTTCTCAGAGCTTGCCCCCCATGCCTCTTGATAGTTTCTGGGACCGCACGGGAGCATATTAAGTTATGGATAATTGTAGACCCTGGCTCTCTATCGAGAATACTTTTTGCAACTAAGGCAGTTGTATCCGATCCTGACAGNGNTTGNCCCATCTCATCNACTAAGAACACTCGATCTGCATCNCCATCAAAAGCTAGACCTATATCNGCNTTNGATGATTGAACTTNNCTTTGGAGATCAACGAGATTCTCTGAGTTCAATGGATCTGCGGGNTGATTCGGNAACGTCCCATCAAGTTCCCCAAACATAAGGTCTAGCCTGAACGGCAATTTATCAAAAACTGCTGGNACCACAAGGCCCCCCATACCATTAGCAGTGTCGACTACGACGTTAAGGGNTTGCAAAGATTTCACATCGATAAAGCCCAAAACATGATTTACGAAATCGTCNAGGATCTCTANCGAATGAACATTGCCTTTNGATAAGACAGGCCCAGAATCTTCACCCATAGCCTTCTCCTGAATATCGACAAGGCCGGACTCAGCGCCGATAGGCCCTGCGCGAGCTCTACAAAGCTTTATNCCATTGTATTGAGAGGGGTTATGCGATGCAGTAAAGATAGCTCCGGGACAATTATGAAACCCAGAGGCAAAGTACAACATGTCCGTGGAACACAAACCCAACTGGGCAACATCAATACCTCTAGACGTAACGCCTTCAATAAAAGCCGGAACTAGCGCATCTGCTGATGGTCGCATGTCATGCCCAATAAGAATTTTTTCGAGGCTTGCATCCTCCTCCGCCATGAGTGATGCAAAAGCTTTTCCTATCTGATAGCAGATCTCAGGGTAGATCTGTTCTCCTACAATTCCTCGAATATCGTATGACTTGAATAACCCACCTAATAGTTCCATATTGAAAAACTACTGGGATCTACTTTATTTGCAAGCATCTATTACTTTTGTTCAAATCAATAAATTAATAAGAGTCACTCCATTAAAAGCTGCATGCGCCCATATCGCTGGAGTGAGNCTTCCTGTCTTTTCATAGAGGATATTAAAGACAAGGCCGACCCCAAATAATGCAGGTAAGAGGATCNATTGAAAGTGGACGATTGAAAAAATTGCCGATGCAATAATTGCAGAAACCCAAACACAACGNCTGGGACTTAAGTTCAATCTTTTTCGAAGCGAACCGTACAGAAGACCTCGGAAGAATAATTCTTCTGCGACTGGAGTAAACAGTCCGACAAATACGATGAGAGCAATCACACCGATAGGAGTGGAAGGACGATCGGTTAATTCCTCCGCTATTTTTCTTACGTCTTCAATATCTTTGTCNAACAGCCAGAGGACAGGATATGTCAACGCAGGAACAAGAAAAAATTGTGCAGCAACCCCTACCGAAAGACCTAGAAAGACGTCGTTTCTTTTCATCTGAACCAGAAAGTCTTTTACCATCCCACCCCCTCGGTAAACTCCAGCAAATATCGCAGCTAACAACATTGACCCCTGTAAAGGGAAATTTGCTACAGCTACTAACCACAATGGATAGTCAGCAAAGTTTTTATAGCCTCCAACACCGTTTGCTAATGCATAGGCAAACGCAGCGAGAAGGTGTCCGAAAACAAGACCTAGAAAAACTTCCAGCAACCCCCACCTTCGCCAATCGTTTTCTATCCGTCCAGCAGATGGAAATCTATACTCACTTGTGCCTTTCTCAGAATCACTACCTGTTATTTCACCCACAGAACAGATCGTAACGCCCCAAACCTCCCAATGAATAGCTATTCAAAATAAGGCCGAGGTAACTTCCTAACCTTTCATAAATAGGATTTGCTTCCAGACACTGATTCAACTGAAAATAATGCCACTACGATGTAGTTATGAATGAGGAAATGCCTCCAGCGCCGCCAGATCCAAGCCAACAGCAAAATAACCAAGAAGGTGATGCTAAACCTAACCCTTGGGGCAAAAGAGTCGGCTATTTGTTAGCGATTGCGCTTTTAGCTGCCTTGTTTTACCCAAATCTCTTCGGGTCGGATAATCGAACTGAAATNCCGTATCAGGAATTTCGCGAAAAAGTTCTTTCTGGTGANNTAAGCGAAGCCGAGTTCAATAACAACAATGGAAAGATCAAAGCAATAACACTGGATGGAGAATCACTCAAATCTTCTGGACCTATTGAACTTTCCTCCGAAGATGAGAACCTGTTCTTAGGCAATATCCCATCATTCGAATTCAATACACCGGGATCAAATATTTGGACAGGGTTCATTATCCCCGTCCTTGGTCCCCTTGCCCTTATCCTTCTGTTTTTCTATTGGATACAACGAAGAGCTCAAGGGCAAATGGGAAATATTATGTCAATTGGTCGATCCAAAGCTAAGGCGTATACGACTGAAAGGCCTGCTACAACTTTTGAGGATGTAGCTGGCTATGAGGGCGTTAAGCAAGAAATTGAAGAAGTAGTAGATTTCTTGAGCGATTCTGAAAAGTTCGCTGCTATTGGCGCACGAATTCCAAAGGGCGTTCTTCTAGTCGGCCCTCCAGGCACTGGNAAAACTCTTATAGCTAGAGCTGTAGCTGGCGAAGCTGGGGTCCCATTCTTATCGGTGACTGGAAGTGACTTTATGGAAATGTTCGTAGGGGTTGGTGCTAGTCGGGTGAGAGACCTTTTCCAAACAGCCAGAAAAATGGGGAAAGCGATAATCTTTATTGACGAAATAGATTCGATAGGTCGCAAACGCGGAGCAGGCTTGGGTGGCGGTCANGANGAGCGGGAACAGACACTAAATCAAATGCTCGCAGAGATGGATGGCTTTGAAGCAACAGAAGGAATCGTNATGATGGCAGCAACGAACAGGCCAGACATTCTCGATCCAGCGCTTCTCCGCCCCGGAAGATTCGATAGGCAAGTAATTGTTTCACTTCCAGAGCTTGAAGATAGGAAAAAAATTCTTGAAGTTCATGTAAAAGGAAAGAAAATGGAAGATGGGACGGATCTTACTGTCCTTGCCAGAGGAACTCCGGGCATGAGTGGTGCAGACCTAGCTAACCTCGTAAACGAAGCAGCATTGATAGCTGTTCGCGATGGCGATGAATCGGTAACAGGCGACCATCTAGAAAGCGCCAGAGACAGAGTTTTGATGGGCCAAACGCGTGAAGCGACTGTTCTGAATAAAGATGAGAGAGAACGCGTTGCTTATCATGAAAGCGGCCACGCATTAGCTGCAGTGCTTCTTCCGAACGCTGACCCTTTGCACAAAGTGTCGATTATTCCAAGAGGGATGGCCCTAGGGGTAACAATGACTTTACCGGAAGAGGATCGCTACTTATTAAAAAAGAGTTATGTAGAAGATGAACTGGTAAAGATGCTCGGTGGGCGAATGGCAGAAGAAATAGTTTTTGGGGAAGTATCTAGTGGAGCTGCTGATGATCTCTCTCGAGCTACTGAGATGGCGCGAAAAATGGTGCGTGAATGGGGAATGAGCGACCGTGTGGGACCTATGGCATGGAGATCACATGAACAGGTTTTCTTAGGAGAGGATATGGGGCGAGGACGAGACTATAGCGATGAGATGGCAAATCTGATTGATTCTGAGATAGAGGGAATTCTTCGACATGCTGAAACTCGCTGCCGAACCCTCATAACTGAAAATAGATCGAAACTAGATAGTCTTGCTTCTGCCCTACTAGAGCATGAAACTATTGATTCAGAAGATGTAAAAAAGATATTGAATGAGAAAGAATTAGAATCCGGACAGGAAATCACCGAATCCGAAAACTCCTCTGGGCCAAAAACAGCTGAGATACCTGCTTTACAGAGCTACAGCAGCCCAACAGAATCTAAGGAACCTTCATAAACAGTCAAGCCCTCTTCAAGCCCAATGCTACTTAACTTAATTCTGGTTCTCCTTCTAGGGGCTTTCGCAATCATTGTCGCTTACATAGCCAACAACAGGCGAACCGATAGCCCTTCAGTGCCCAAAAGCTCCCTTCCAATTCAAGTAGATCGAAACGATTTTGATATGCCTGACATGAAGTGGCTGCTGGTTTTCTTCTCATCCGAATCTTGTTCCTCCTGCATACAGGTTCGGGAGATCCTCAGCGGCATTCCCCTGAATTCAATTCACGTTCAAGAGGTAAGCTTCCCACAGGGGAAGAACCTCCATGCTAGATACGCAATTAACTCCGTTCCCATCGTCCTTATCGCCAACTTAGAAGGTGTCGTAACCTGGTCATATGCAGGTGTTCCACCTAATGATTTAATTGAAAATTTAATTTCAACCCTTTAGAGAGACACTAGACATTTCAATGTCGATTTTTATATATTTTCTTTTTAAGAACCTATTGCAAAGGGACGTATGGTTCACTTAATGAAGATGCTGCAGGTAAAACCCGCGTCCAATACCCACCCTTACTCGACCCGATATATCTCTCCACAAGCACCGGTTCTGAGGAAATCAACTCAATAACAGAGTCCGCAGGAATACCGAACTGCTCAAGGTTAATCACCTTTCGAGAAACTGCAGAAATTTCAAAGGGAAGGGACTCATATAATTCCCCACCACTGAATGCTAGTAGCTTAAGCTGAACAAGGCGATCATCTGAGGTGTGCGATATAGCAACCAGCTCATCACCTTCAGATGTAATGAAACTATGTGAATCTGCCATCACATCAACCCCAAACCCTGATGCCGTCATCTGCGGGAAAGACCCATCGGAAAAAACGAAGCGCTCTGAGACAATTGAAGGTCCAGAAATTACGCGCACGACAATCCAGTGCGGTGACCCCGAAGGTATTCGAGAAGTTAAATCATATGCACTGCGCGAGATATTTAAGGCCCCTTCACCTCCTAGAACTATTGTCTCAGTAGTTCCTGGGCTCAGTTCTATACTCACCGGCTCAATAAAGGAAGAGTCTTTAAAGTCAGAATAAATCTCTATATCGACATTTACTTCTTCTACTTCTGAAGGATTAAATATCTGAATCGATGAGGGAAAAGCGCTATCGACCCCTCCAGGGAAAACCCAAATCGGGGCCAAGCTCGGCGAACCGGCTTCAATGCTCAAGCCATTCGGCGTAAACCCATCACCAAAAATGAGTAAGCGTTCTGCAACCACACGTCCAGTCCTAGCACGTACTTCTGCGCTAACAACGTCTGACAACGTCACTGCACCTGTAATGTCAACGGGTAAGAGCGTCTTCGGTGGAATCACAAGGCCACTAAATGAGTCGGGCCTACGAACTCGCCCATCAGCTACAAAGGTCATATCAATTACAGCACTATCAGCAAATGGATTAAATACCGAGATAATTTCACGAGCTTGATCTCGAGTTGTACCTGAAGCAAAGTACCATTCTTTAGATGCATCGGATTGGCAGTTCGACTGAGACTCTCCAGTGTCCCCAACGACACGATGCTCAACTATAAGATCTCCTACATTTGACTCAAGCATTACCGAAGCAAACTCTCCAGCAACTTGCGGAAGGTCGGCTACCACTACCGTCTCAACTGATCTCGGAGGAACCTCAATACTAGTTTGAATTCTCTCAATCTGGACGACCTCAGGGGCAGCTTTCTTTCTATCCTGATCACCTCCAGAGGAATTTTTTTGTGGCGCTAGAACTGGTGTGACAGTTAGCGCCACCTCAGCAATTTTGTCCGATTTATTTCCGAGGATGACCTCATGATCTGCAATACCTGCTCCTCCAACTGTGCCTGAAATGCAATACCAGATTGAAACCAAATCAGATTCTAAGCCAACGGCTGAACTGATAACACGCCCTAAACCTGCTGGCTCCTCCGCTAAATCTTGTGAAGTGCTCGAAATTATTCCACCGAAGATAAGTGCGGTAAATACTAGCAACGCAGGCCATCGAGTCACCTTCATAACGAGGGCCTCTCTGCTCCGACACTTGATCTTAAATAGCCAAGAAGAATTAAGGCCCAAAGCAATGCCTGGAGAGAAACTACGGTCTTATGACTAGAGGGGGTTTGATGAGATAATTTAAAATCTCCTGGCCTGTTTGGGTCAAATCCCATACCCCACTCAAGAGCGACTTGTTGCTTGATCTCAACTCCATCAACTGAAAGCTCCCATGAGCTACCAAAAGGAGCTGCGAGAAAAATCTCTGAGCTGCCTTGAACAAAACCTTCAAATGATGGGATAGGAGAACCATTGGATGGTGCCTCAATTCCACTATCTGGTGATGGATCAGAGGCAAAAGACCTGAGTGTTCTCCCAACGGTCTGCCCATTTGGCAAAATCGCTGCAACAGGA
>PAEG01000016.1 GCA_002703045.1 Acidimicrobiaceae bacterium | reverse complement strand
CTCACGAAAACCTCTCTTGCAACAATGGATCAAACGAGAAAACAATCAAAGCTCGATTTTTCTGGCACACCGGCAACTCTCATAGGAGAGGAAGGCAAAGGCTGGGACATACTGTCCACGGTTTTGGATCTTGCTGCTGTGGGTCTCGCTGCAGAGCAAGTAGGTGGGGCTCAAATGTGCTTAGATATGGCAGTAGAATATGCCAAGGTCCGTGTCCAGTTCGGTCGACCAATTGGTTCTTTCCAAGCTATTAAGCACAAATGCGCTGATATGCTGCTCGAGGTGGAGTCAGCCAAGTCAGCGGCATACTACGCCGGATGGTGCGCAGCTGAGATGAACGACGAGCTCCCCTCAACCGCTAGTCTTGCGAAAGCCTATTGCTCAGAGGCCTATTTCCATGCGGCCGCAGAGAATATCCAAATTCATGGTGGCATCGGATTCACTTGGGAGCACCCTGCTCACCTCTACTTCAAGCGAGCTAAGAGCTCGGAGCTTCTCTTTGGAGACCCAACGTACCATCGAGAGTTACTCGCCCAGAGAATAGGTATATAANTACATCGGCATAANCGCAATTCACCAAGTTTGATTTCGGTTGNGCNGGTAACAACACGATAGTCTGTGACAATGAGGGTAGCTGTTACTGGGGGGACCGGATTTACCGGTGGTCACACTTTGAAGAAACTAATNGATGCTGGCCATGAGCCAGTTGCCCTTGTNCGGAGCGCTGAAAAGTTAAAACNAGTTNCCGANCTNCACCAAATCCCTCAAATCAGTNATGTTATAGGTGACGTGTCAGATATTCGTGCCATCTCATCGTTGCTCGAGGGGTGTGATGCTGCTATGCATATAGCTGCGGTTACGGGAACTCAAATCCGAAAGATCCCNTCTCTTAAAGCGACGAATATCGAAGGAACGAGAATAGTTCTTGAAGAGGCAGCAAAAAGAGAGATGGANCCAATTGTTTACGTGTCGTCCCAGAGTACATTGCANCCACCTCCAGAAGACCATTACATNGCCAATGGGCCTCTTTCAGAAGATCCTGTTGGGGTTTATGCGCAGTCAAAAGTTGAGGGCGAGCGTTATGCCCGCGACCTGCAAGATAAGGGCCACCCAGTTGTTATCGTTTGGCCCTCAGGAATTGTCGGACCAAACGATGTTGGAATAAGCGTTGCTGCTAGTGGTATAGCACGGCTCCTGAGAGTACCAGTTCTCCCCCTTCCAAAGACAGGAGGGATTTTGATGCATGATGTCAGAGACCTTTCTGAGGTTCTTGCGCGTTGCGTAGAAAGCGGTCGAGGCCCTCGTCACTATGGCGTTTTTGGGCACTTTTATGACTGGGAAGAAACCAGAACCCTACTCCGAGAAATGACTGGGAAAAAAATCCGGTCGCTTCAATTCCCAGATAATCTATTCCACGGCATAGGACACATAGGTGATCTGTTTGATTTGCTTCATCTCCCGTTCCCGCTAGATTACTCCACTGCTCAATTCATGACTGGCCTCCGACCAGGAGATGACCTCCACACCCGGCAGGAATTCAATATCGATTGGAGGCCACTAGAAGAAAGTTTCTTTGATACTCTCAAATGGCTCGTAGAGCAAGGACACTTAAGCCCTCGGAAAGTGCCTTCATTGCGCTAGCCTCTAGCACGGCCTACGAATTGTCAGTTTCGACAATTTCTAGAACTCGATTGAACACGTCGGGCTGCGCATCGGCTGTGACCGCCCATGAAGGAATTAATGGCAACTCCATAGGGCGGGTGAGGTATTGCTCTCCGGCTGCAGTAATGGTCTGAGCGAACATTTCAACCAATTGCTCCTCTCTGTGCCGGTCTACGGGAAATCCGTTCATCTCAGCATCATGGGTGTAGTGATCCACAAAGTCTAAAGCTGTTCGAAAATAGGTCGCTTTGAGAGTTCTGAATATCCCTTGAGAAAAGACTTGGCCACGGATAGCTAGTTTTCGATAAATAGACTTGGTAATGTCGGTCGCCATGCGATGCAGGCCGTGATTTGGGTCTTCCTCTGACACTATTTGGTGCTTGTGATCATAAGCATCTGCGAGGTCAACCTGACACACTCTTCCACTTGTGTAACGTCGATATACTTCGGAAAGCACTCCTATCTCCAAGCCCCAATCAAAGGGAATTCTCAAGCCAAGGACAACGTCAGCGTTCATAGCGCACTCGCCTGCCAGCGGGTACCTGAAACTATCCAGGTAAGCAAGGTAATCATCTTGGCCAAGAGTTTGTTGCAAAGCCCGAATTAGCGGAGTAACTAACAGTCTTGAAACCCGACCATTAAATCCATTTGGGTCTGTGCGGAAATAGAAACCCTTCGAAAAAACATACCCAAATGTAGGGTTCGCTACTGGGTAGATCAGCTTCGCTAGCATCTCTCTGGAGTAAGTGACGATATCGGCATCATGCATTCCAAGAACTGCTCCCCTCCCAGAAGCTAGGAAATACCCCATCGAGTACCAAACGTTCCCCCCTTTCCCACGTTCAAGAGGTCCAAGATTTTGACCCGCTAATTCTTCCTTAATCTCTTGCATACCAGGCCCATCGTTCCAGATAACCCGAGAGCGTAACTCTAATGCTTGAAGCGCATCTTTTGCTTTGTTAAATTGCTCTCTGTCTGCGTTATCTAAACCAATAATGACTTCATCAAGATACGAGACTTTTCTCAGCTCAGAAATAATTTTTGGAATTGCATCACCTTCAAATTCTGAGTACAAGGAAGGTATTAACAGTGAGATTGGCCTTGTCTTGGACCAATCCATCAAGTCAGACTCAAGCTCTTCAACTGATCGGTTACTGAGTTCATGGAATGTAGTTATGACACCGTTTTGGAAAAAGTCGCCCACTACTTTCCTTTCGTTCGTTGTTATGAAGGATATGGCTCATTTATTGATTTCATGCACATTAGTTCTTACCCAAAAAGCTACAGTGCCCAATTCACCGAACCTCTTCCAGAGTCTTTCAAGACACGATTTGCTTCTGAAAATGGCCTGCTCCCGAAGAACCCCCTATGGGCGCTCAGAGGGGATGGATGCGCAGACTCGATAATATGATGCCGCTCTTGGTCTATTAACACGCTTTTCCTTCTAGCAAATGCCCCCCAGAGAAGGAATATTGTCTTTTCTTCTTTCTCATTTACTTTTCGAATGACTTGATCTGTGAAAGTTTCCCACCCTTTCCCTTGATGCGATCCTGGCTGATGGGCTCTCACGGTCAATGTAGCATTCAAGAGTAATACCCCCTGAAGCGCCCACGGTTCTAAGTTCCCATGAGTAGGGATGTCTATACCCAAGTCACTGTTAAGTTCCTTATATATGTTCCTCAGAGATGGAGGGATTGACACCCCTCTCTGAACTGAGAAACTTAATCCATGTGCNTGCCCCTCACCGTGATACGGATCTTGGCCAAGGATTAAAATTTTTACATCCCTATAGGGGGTTAGTTGGAAAGCGGTGAAAACCTCCTCATGTTCTGGAAAGACTTTGGAGTGCGTTCGCTCTTCGTACACATAGCTCTGAAGCTCTTCCCAGTAAGGTTTCCCGAATTCTTGTTTGAGCAAGGGATTCCAATCGGTCTTCATAAAGCNAAAACTAGCTCATGTAAGGCANNTNCACATAGGTNCAGNCAGACATCTTTGCCCCCTATTTAAAAAATTTATTTGAGACCTTAGGAACGCATGGGTAGCATGCCGAGATGGATAATGATTTGAATTCGCTGGAAGAAGGAATGGCAATCCCCTATGGAGGGANCAAAGTAGCCTTTGTCTCGGCCGAGCTTGCTGGCGTATTTTCAGCTGGGGATCATCTTATTGTGGTTCAGACTTCAGGTGANCTNCTGCATGTACCTANAGAAATCTGGGCCCTTTCNCAAGNAGCAGTCGGGAACGCATATAGAGCNTTCACACAAATGGGAGCGATTTCTGATGANGCTATCANTGCGTTCTACGAAGCTTTTGCAAGGCGTCTCGAGGATGANGACTCATTCGNATTAATTGCTGAAGCGAACTCTTTAGACGTTCAGNAAGCAAAATCTAAGGAACGATCAACAACGCGATTGGAGTTAAGCTCAACAATGCGGTCAAATATGATCGAAGGTTTGCGCATGTGGAGCCGAACTCCTTCAACCCGGGGGAAAGCCACTGACTCAATAAGCCACGACGGATGGACCGTTAACCAACTTACTGCTGGGTTAGGCGTTGTTGGCTTTGTATTTGAAGGCCGACCTAACGTTTTTGCAGACGCTACGGGTGTATTACGNTCAGGCAATACTGTCGTTTTTCGAATTGGTTCAGATGCCCTTCAAACAGCTAATGCCATAACTGAACATGCACTTAATCCTGCACTGAGCGTGGCTGGACTTCCACTTGGCGCTGTTTCTCTGGTGAATAGCCCTGCACGATCAGCTGGGCATGCGATGTTCTCTGATGAACGCCTAGCTCTTGCAGTAGCTCGAGGGTCTGGCCCAGCAGTAGCCCAGCTAGGCGCTGTAGCCCGACAAGCGGGTACTCCAGTGAGTTTGCATGGAACTGGAGGTGCCTGGATTATGGCTGGTCAGAGCGCTGATCAAGATACATTCAAAAGCGCAATATTTCATTCGTTAGATAGAAAAGTATGCAATACATTAAACACATGCTGNATTCCGAAGTCNCGAGCTCATGACCTCGTCCCAGCTTTTCTTGAAGCAATCTCCCAAGCTGGTCAACGAAGAGACGCTCAAAGTAAACTTCATGTCGTTGAATCCTCCAGTGAACACATTCCAGATAACTGGTTTCAGGAAGTTCCGATTGACCGNGCCGAGGGGAAGATTACAGAACCACAAACCGAGATAATCCAAATTAGTGACCTCTCTACGGAATGGGAATGGGAGAACTCACCCGAAGTTTCTCTCGTTATCGTCGATTCGGTAGAAAATTCAATCGAACTGTTCAACGATTACTCTCCACAGTTTGTGGCGAGCTTAATCTCAGAAGANGAAAANGAGCATAATNATTTCTACAAGTCCATTAATGCCCCATTTGTCGGTAATGGGTTTACACGNTGGGTTGATGGGCAATACGCCCTCGGTCGCCCTGAATTAGGTTTGTCAAACTGGCAATTCGGCCGCCTTTTCGGCAGGGGCGGNGTCCTTTCTGGCGATTCTGTCTTCACGATAAGAACAACTGTTGAACAAACGGACCCTGATATCACCCGTCTTTAATATGAGGAAGTTAAGAATCTGGTAATAATGGCCCCAGCAGTTTGAATTGCCGACAAATAAAACTCATGATGGTCTAAGATTTGCANAGGCCAACTTAAGAGGGATTATGGCAAACAAAGGAACTTTNGTAGGGATAGCANTANCTNGCTTAATNTTGACTGCCTGTGGCGGTGGAAGCTCCAGCGGCAATGAGGAAGGGACTGTTGTAGGTGTNCAAGGCGGAACACAAGTGGTTGCTTCCGATGTCATTGCTGAAGCTCAAGAACAACGGGAAAGCAATCAAGATGAAGAAAGCGGACCGCAGACGCTTTCAACTGAAGATGTCGAAGTTGAAGAACTGAACGAAGCNCCAGNTGAAGAAGAAGCTGAGGANGAGATTGAAGTCTCAGAAGCTGAGGAGGACCCTCTGGATGGCCTCCTTAACGCTGTTGCTACCTTCCAAGGNTGTCTGGAAGATGACGGATTCGAATTCATAGGGGCCCCCGGGCAACCCGGTCCTGATGGAGAGACCGTTGACCCAAGCGAATTCACGCCCGAATACCTTGGAGCTCTCCAAAAATGTGCCACTGAAAGTAATATTATTGAATCGTTTCAGGCTTTCGGGGAGGCACAAGAAAACCTGACACCTGAACAGATCACAGCCCTGAACTTTGGCCTCCCTACATTTGGCGAGTGCCTAGAACGATTAGGGTGGGAAGTGGGCGAACTCGTTCCCGATGAGAGAGGTTCACTTAGCTTTGGACCAAATGGGACAGGGTTGACNCCNCCNGAAGGCACTGATGACCTTTTCCCTATTGATGACATCAACTCTTGCCGTCAAGAAGCTACCGCCTACACAGAAGCAAACTACGTACCTGAAGAAGAAAGCTAGGCAACCTTCATGAACTATAAGTGGGGTTTGGGTGGAGCAGTCGTCGTAGCACTGGTACTTGTGGGAACACTAGTATGGCCTGGGATTAGTGGTGATGGGGACTCTTCTGACTCTACTAATGAAGGGCCTACTTTTGTCGTAGCACCGGTGGAGCGAAGAACCCTTGTTGATGAAATAACGGTTCGAGGAGAGATCCGAAGAGACCAGCTGCAGCGGATAACTTCTGGAGTTGATGGACGAGTCAGTACCGTACTTGTGGACGATGGCGAAACGATCAACGCCGGAGATGTTCTTTACGCTATAGATGGTCGAGCAGCTGTAGCTGTTGATGGAGAATTCTCATTCTATCGAAGGCTCGACGTCGGCTCTGATGGGCCCGATGTTCTCCAGTTAGAAACTATTCTCTCAAATGATGGATTCGACGTAGGGGTTGTAGATCAACTCTTCACTGAGGAAACAAGAGCCGGGTTACGAGAATGGCAAGTAAATCGAGGATACGGAGGTGAGACACCTGAACCAAACGAGAATATAGTTGTTTCTTTACGGTCCAATAGCGCCGGATATACCATTGGCGCCCGGAACACTATCAGTTTCGAACTTGAACCCAGCGTTCCGAACCAGCCAGTTTCTTACAAGAACCACCAGGCAGAAACAAGCCGTTCCTTACTCTATACGGCTGGCGATAATGACCCAGGTAGATATACAAGCATTTTGTTTCAGGAAGATAACAGGCCACGGATTGAAGTCACTGTAAATCCGCAAACTGTTGTCGAGGGGAACTCAGCAACATTCACTTTCACATCAGATATTGTGATGCCCACTGACACTGTCATTGACTATATTGTGGCTGGTTCAGCGACCGCTGAAGACGACTATGATGAAGGCCCCCTTGATGGTTCTTTTATTTTTCCCCAAGGAGCTCAATCCTTCGACTTAGCAATTCAGACCCTAACTGATGATGAGATTGAAAGCGAAGAAGAAATCGTAATCGAAGTTGGAGATGGCTTTGGCATCGGCGAGAATCTTCCCTATGTACCTGGAGCGCTTCGAGAAGCAAGATTGGCGATAACAAGCCCACCTGGAGATTTCCAAACAATTAAAGTTTCAGCTGCGAGTGTCTCGGTCAATGAAGGGTCAAATGTGTCATTCGAATTCGAGACTGACCTTGTAAGCAACGAAGACACAACAATCACTTTCACAGTAGGGGGAACAGCAAGATCAGGGTCAGATTACTTTGCTGAAGATCTAGAAATCGACCTGCCAGCAAATGCTGAAACTGTAACTGTTACCTTTGAAACTCGTGACGATATCACAGTCGAAAATGATGAGACGCTTTCTATTACGATAACTCCAAATGCTGACGAGACTTACGTCGTTGGAAGCCCTTCTTCGGCTTCAACAACCATTGAGTCCAACGACCTACCCGAATTAATTATTGAAGGTGGTGGTCCTATTTCTGAAGGTTCATCCGGAGAATTTATCATCCGTGCCGATCAGCCGGTAGTGGAAGACACTTCGATCAATTACGCACTGAGTGGAAGCGCTACACCAGGACGAGACTTTAGTGAACTCTCCGGAACCGTAGTCATGCCGGCTGGACAGAGCGAAGTTCGAGTGACTATTGAAACGATTGATGATGATGTCGTCTTCCTCCCTGGAGACATGGTTGTGGCTTCATGGCCTGCCAGAGTCGGCACCGTGTCAGTAGATGATGGAGAGTTCATTCTTCTTGGCCAAGAAGTCCTTACCTTAACGGAACCCGATTTTACTATTACCCTAACGCTCAACCCGACTGACCGCGGAAAACTCGAAGTAGGAATGGCGGTGGAAGTAGAAATCCAAGCTAGTGACGAAGAGGCAGTCCCAGGCGTCATTCTTGAACTGGACGAAACAGCTACTGTAACTGGTGATGGGTCAGAAAGATACGAGGGAGTGATTGAAACCGTCGAAGTCCTTGATGCCGTTGACGGGGCTAGTGTCAATGTTGACGTCACTCGTGAGGAAAAAGTGGATGTGATTACAGTACCTATCGCAGCTGTTCTTCAGGACGGGCAAGGCAATGATGTTGTTCGGGTTGTGCTCGTTGACGGGACTACCACCCAAGTGCAAATTGAAACAGGATTGTCTGAAGGGGCATTTGTTGAAGTGACNGAAGGACTGNNCGGAGACGAACTCGTCTTGGTGGAAACCTAATGCCCACTCAAGTGGAGCCAGAAATGGGCGCCCCTTCTTCTAATACAGGGAAACTATTCAGCCTCACTGACGTTTATCGAATTTATGGCGAGGAACCAGTCGCTGTCCATGCATTAGATGGAGTCTCAGTTGAAATCAACTCGGGAGACTTCATGGCAATCATCGGGCCTTCAGGGTCAGGAAAGTCAACCCTACTAGGCCTATTAGGTTGTTTAGATCTACCCTCACGGGGTTCGATAAANGTNTCNGGAACAGAAGTAACTGANCTCGATGATGCTGAAAGATCTAAGCTCAGAGGTGATTCNATTGGCTTTGTCTTTCAGCAATTTCATCTCATTCCGCACCTAACTGCACTNGGCAATGTCTCTACTGCNCTTCTNTACAGGAACATGACCAAGAACGAAAGAAAAGATCGGGCCATGGAAGCTCTAANNAANGTNGGNCTTGGNGAGCGCCACGACCATCGACCTGTACAAATGTCAGGTGGAGAACAGCAAAGAGTNGCATTAGCGCGAGCTATCGTCACTGANCCTTTAATGATCCTCGCTGACGAGCCGACAGGNGCACTTGATACAAANAACGCNACTATGGTCATGGANATTNTTCAGAACCTACGAAGNGAAGAGAAAGCGATTGTGCTCGTAACCCATGATTTGGAGATCGCTGAACAAATGGACAGGGTTGTTTCAATGCGCGACGGNAAAATCATTGCCGATAACCTCAAACAAGANNGAACNGANTCCCTACAAGANCAATTTTGGGAATCAGGCGGCGGGACAAAGCTGGAATAGTATGAGTTGGTTACGTGAACTACTATCAGTTGCCCTTGGAGGACTAGCAGCCAGAAAAATGAGGACTGTGCTTATCATGCTCGGCCCAATTCTAGGAGCTGCAGGGATCGTTGCTGCGGTTGGCTTAAACGAGTCAGCTAAAGGGGATGTCAGAAAAACCTTAGAGAAGCTGGGAACTAACTTAATAGTTGCATCAGCTGACGGTACATTTAGTGGAGGAGAAGCACCATCGCTACCCGAGGACGCTGTAGATCGAGCCAGAAATGTCTCGACAGTAGATCGCGTAGCCGGCATCACTGAAATCGGAAGTCTTACTGTTCTCCCTTCTCAAGGAGGGAGAGATTTTTTTAGAACTATCCCCGTACCCGTTCTGACAAGCGATCAGAATCTGCTCGAAGTCCTTGATGGCCAGATGCTCTATGGAAGGTTCATTAATGGTGCTGATGAGGCAAACGGATTTAGATCCGTGGTTATAGGTGAGGACCTAGCGAACGATTATCAATACCTCCCTGGAGAAGTTAGAACGATAGATATTGATGGGCAGATCTATGGAGTAGTTGGGATCATAGAGAATGTTGACCTTGTTCCAAAACTCGATACTGCGGTTATTATTCCTAAATCAGCTGCAGAAGAGGACTTCGATGTTGAGCCAAATCCAACGACTCTGTATGTAAGAGCAATAGAGGGCGCTGTAGATTCTACGGCCGATGCTCTTCCAGTAGCCATTAACTTAGGTGGAGATGAAGGTGTGACCGTTGCTGTCCCTTCGGACTTACTTGAGGCCCAGGGTGCCGTGGATACAACTTTAAGAAATGTCCTTTTCCTTATGGGAGGATTGGCCTTATTAGTAGGGGGTGTCGGCATCGCTAATGTGATGTCCATTTCAGTAATACAGCGTTCGGGAGAAATAGGTATCCGTCGAGCTTTAGGGCACACAAAAGGAACCATTGCTTTTCAATTCGTCCTAGAAGCACTATTTGTCGGCGTATTGGGAGGAATAGCAGGAGTTGTTGCAGGAGTAGGAGTCATCTACCTTGTTTCAGCGGTCCTCAATTGGATTGCTACGCTTAATATCCCCCTATTCCTTGTCGCTGGAGGTATGGCTTTAATAGTTTCTATCGTTGCCGGTCTCTATCCAGCGTGGAAAGCAGCGAAACTAGAGCCTCTGGAAACATTACGTCTAGGCTAAAGGACTACTCGTATTTTGTTCCTTCAGCCTTAAGCAAGTCCACCCATCTTGATCCGGCAAAATCTGTAAGGTCGCCTGGGAGATATNTGACTTTATCTATCTCACCACTGAAAGGGAAAGCTCCGTTTTTTTCAAATAGTCTCCAATTGACAGGCGACTTTCGGTCAATCCCTATATCGATTCCTTGAAATGGTGCCATTGCTAAGAGAGCTACAAGGCCTTTTTGTTGCGCAACTAAGTCCCCATTTAGAAATATTTCAATATCCCACGTCAGAAAATCCGGTGGATCCACTTTTAAATAAAGTATGGATTCTCCAATAGGAAACTTGCCACAGTTCATTTCTGTAATCTCTCCGTAGCCATTATGGGTAAAGATGAGATCACCTTCTTCAACTACAAATGAGTATCCGCCTCCCTGATCGCCATGGGCAAGGAGCGTTCCCTCATCATCAGATTTGTAGTTTACGAGGACTTCTACGCCCCAGTTGCGAAAATTGATCAGCTGCTGAGACTTCCATCTCTCTAGTGTTGGAGTTCTGGGGTAAAGGGTAGTTTCCTCTACTAGTTCTGCTTCCCAAGGTGGACGCAGCGTTTCCTTTACCATATTTCCTTCGTCTAGAGGAAAGACTTGATTGTCCCACGCCGCCTGCTGCCACTTGTCCTGAAGTTGCTTCAGTTTTTCAGGATACTTTTCAGATAAGTCTCGGATTTCAGTCGGATCTTCAGATAAGTGGTGAAGTTCCCATTTCTCTTCTGAAAAGGGAGTTTGGGGCTTTCGGATAGTCACCGCTGACCACCCTTCTTCATAAAATCCTCGATGCCCAATCATCTCGTAATACTGTTCTGAATGTGTCGAGCTAATTTGAGGATTATCCAGGGACTTGGCAAAGCTATGCCCGGCCGCAGGTGGAAGCGCTTCACCGTCTTTTTCTTTTGGGATTTTAATCCCTACAAGGTCACAAATAGTTGGCAGTAGATCAGTGACATGCTGGTATTGTTTCCTGATTGTGTTTTGATCGCTTAGTTTCTTCGGCCATGAAATAATCAATGGGACTTGTTGTCCTCCCTGATGTGTATTGGTCTTATATAGTCTGAATGGCGTGTTCGAAGCCATGGCCCACCCCATTGGATAGTGTGCGAGACTTCTGGGGCCTCCAAGCAGATCAAAACGTTCATAATCAGTGTCGACACTCTCTAATTCTTTATGCCCTGTGAAGGATAGCAAGGTTCGGAAATACGCTGAAGTGCCTAGTTCTTGCCCTNCGCGCGNCCCGCCATTATCTGATGTGAAAACGATAATGGTATTCTCCCACTCGCCCATATCCTCTAGAGAAGACCGCAACCTTTGAAAATTCTGATCGACATTATCGACCATCGCCGCAAAGATCTCCTGGTATCTAGCGAAGAGCTCTTTCTCTTTTTCGGTGAGTTCGTCCCATGCTTTTACCGCATGGTCATCTTCATGGTTTCGTTTAGGGAGGTCTACGTCAGATGGAATAACTCCAATTTCTTTTTGCTTTTCGAATCTTAATTTTCGGACTTCATCCCATCCGGATTCATATTTGTTTCGGTATTTCTCTATGTCCGTTTCTTTAGCTTGGAGTGGAGCATGAACAGCACCATGCGAAAAATACATAAACCAGGGTTTATGAGGGTGGGAGCTCCTCAGTTCTCTGATCATCTTTATTGCTTGGTCGGTTAGGTCATCTGTGAAATAGTAATCCTTAGGGTAACTGTCTATGTCTATCGCATGGTTGTCTTCACACAACCGGTGTGGGTGATGGAAATTAGTGAATCCTCCTAAGATGCCATAGAAACGCTCAAACCCTTTTTGCAAAGGCCAGCTATGTTTTGGGCCGGCTTCGGAAAGCTGGGAGTCTTTACATAAGTGCCATTTCCCGACCATCAAACTCGCCCAGCCATTAGCCTGAAAGAGATCTCCCATGGTTACTGCATTTTCACGAAGTTCCATAGCGTAGCCTGGGAATCCTGGATCAAAATGTGCGACATGCCCCATCCCGGCCATATGGGAGTTTAGGCCTGTTAAAAGTGAGGCCCGAGTGGGCGAACACATTGGATTGACATGGAAGTTTGTGTACCGGACTCCTTCNGCTGCAAGTGTATCGATACTCGGTGTATCGATTTCTGAACCGAANCAACCNAGATCGGAGAAGCCAAGATCGTCNACNAGCATAACTAGNACNTTTGGAGAGNCAGNNGGNGCNGTTGGAGGAACGGGCCAGTCAGGTTCAGATGTNGAGAAAATTTTCCCAACTTTTCCCTTAAAACCGCTGTATGCCTTTTTCACGTATCCCCGCAATTCGAATTTTGCCTGAATTTGCTTAACCTGTGCCTGAAAGTAACAGACCCCAAGATTAGTCCGTTCCAAGCTTCAACCCAATTAATTGGGAATAGATAAGTTTTTCAGAGTGGACTAGTGTTCGTGCATGAGCCAAACACCAGACCAAATTATCCGATCGTTTTGTGATGCCTGGTCCCACGAAGACCTTGACGAAATCATGGGGTATTTCGACGATTCAGCAATTTACCACAACATACCTATGGAGATTCAAGAAGGCAAAGAAAATATTCGGGGATTCATAGCAGGATTTCTCAGTATGGCGAGTTCGATTGAGTTCGAAATCCTTCACCAAGTAGCCGAAGGAGATGTAGTCATGAACGAGCGTGTAGATACGCTTGTTATGGGAGAGAACACCATCGCTCTACCNGTTATGGGNNTCTTCGANNTAGAANATNGNAAAATNGTAAANTGGCGNGANTATTTCGANATGGGGCAACTAACTGGCCAGCAGNANNGNTAGCTGCGGGCTAAACGNCCNGGCCTTGANCCTGTATCTTNATCAAACTCCCGAGTAGATACNCCATTGCACAAGGTATTTACGTAACCNGTNACGGGNTGCATCAANCGTGTTCCNCCCTTTGGNAGNTCGTTATGGGGCACTGGGGGAGAAACTTGAAGNTTATCNAGNTCNATNACATTNACNTCTGCNCGCTTNCCCACCTCTAGGGTTCCGCGATCATCGAATCCATACAGNTCAGCGTTNAGCGCCGTCTGCTTNCTCACGATAAATTCNAGAGGNATCTTNTCNCCTTTNGCNCGATCNCTTGTCCAATAAGTNAGTTGAGTNGTTGGCATCGTNCCGTCACANATCAACGTCACNTGGGCACCNGCNTCGCTCAAACCAGTNACCGTACTTGGATGAAGNAGCATCTCTNGCAAGACATCCATTCTNGCNGGTAAATCGATAGCNCTTANCGACGCGAATCGNCTTCCNNCATCTTCGAGAAGGAANTCATAAAGGTAATCTATGGGTTCAACGTCACTGGCNCTTGCTCTAGCCCCTATACATTCNCTGAGATCNGGNTCATAGTNNACTGGNTCGTCTANGGGATACAGAGCTGGTGCGGCCATNTTNAATAGTCCGTANACNTTTTCCATNGANCCNGGNGCNTCCGGAGGAATGTCTTTTTCATTGAGAATAGCTTGACGNATCTCTGGTCTTGGCCATGANNTTNACTTTNTCATNNAGCGGNANATGNGCCACTTCACGNAGATACGTNGGTCNCCGCATAAAAGCGTGNTATCCACNTAANCCAGTTAGGAATCCTATCGGNCGCGAAGAAACTTGAGGGAATATATTCGCCCCNTGANTATTNGCATCTTCNGTTAGGGNNAGAATNTCNCNCCAAGTNTCNGGNTCNTANTCNGGTGANTGGACNAGAGTAAANGTNACNGGCCTNCCGCTGNCCATNGAGACACGNNCCATAAGGGCGTGCTCTTCTTGNTGCGTGNACTTCTCNCCGCCTAAGCTTTCCATCTTCCCAACNGTTCCNGCTGGAATCATTTGGAAAACACCTTTCGATGATGTTTTCATCGCTTGAGCTATAGCAAGNACTTCTTCCTCAGGGGCGAAAGTACCTGGAACNGGTTCGCCCCATAGAGANCGGTGGCCGATTATTCTTGAGGTGCTAAANCCAACCGCTCCTGCGTCGAGCGCNTCAGTGACCAGTTCAGCCATCAAAGCAAGGTCGCTTTCCGTTGCGTCTTCATTTAACCGCCCTCGTTCCCCCATCGCGTAATAACGCAGGGACCCGTGAGCGATTTGTGCNCCTACATCAAGAGAAAATTCTCGANTTGATAANTAATCNAGATATTCCGGNAATGTACTCCATTTACCCCATTCCATCCCTTCATGGAGAGCTGATCCTGGGATGTCTTCCACTCCTTCCATCAGCTCAATGAGNTCTTTCTCTTGCCCNTCATGTACCGGAGCAAAACCAACCCCACAATTTCCCATCACGATCGTAGTCACNCCGTTATGAGAAGAAGGAGCCATTTCAGTGTCCCAACTGACTTGCCCGTCGTAATGGGTGTGTAGATCTATCCAGCCTGGAGACACAAGGGCCCCATCAGCGTCTATGACTCTCTTGCTGCTGCCGCTAATTCGTCCACCGACTTCAACGACTATCCCGTCTTGAATAGCTAAATCACCGGTTTCGCCTTCTTTGCCTGTCCCATCAACAAGCGTTCCGCCTGTTATTAAACAATCAAACATAGTTCCCCCTGATTTAAGTTTACTTGAAACTCGTCAATGCGCATTATTCTTTCTGTGCCCGAGGTGGGACTTGAACCCACACGCCCCTGTTAGGAGCCGGGGGGTTTAAGCCCCCTGCGTCTGCCTATTCCGCCACTCGGGCTAACTTCAGACTACCTGACGAGATATTTCATCACCCCATCAGAAACTTATTTCATTTTATTCAAAAACTATTTAGGAAGAAGATCAGCTCTGGTCTAATCTTCGTCTTATTGAGAGGAGTTAAAAATGGGAAAGCTTGATGGTAAAACGATAATNATTACCGGAGGTGCAAAGGGCCAAGGCGCTGCAGAGGTGAAATTAGCGACAGCTCTTGGTGCGCAAGTTGTTGTAACTGACATCCTCGAGGAAGAAGGCAAGGAAATCGCAGAAGAAACGGGGAATGTCTATCTAAATTTAGATGTAACATCACCGGAACAATGGTCTTACGTGGCGGAATTCACGGTTAGTGAATTTGGAAGGATAGATGGACTTATAAATAATGCCGGAATTGACCAGAAGGATCACGGAGGGGTAGTAGCAACTCCGGTGGACGTGTTTAGAACCGTCATTGAAGTTAATCAGGTTGGAACTTTCTTGGGCATGAACGCTGTAGCTCCAGCAATGATCTCACAAGNAGCGGGAAGTATCGTCAATATTTCTTCTGTAGCAGGAATGCGAGGACTTAGAGCGGTCGCCTATGTAGCAAGTAAATGGGCCGTGAGAGGGATGACAAAAACTGCTGCAGCTGAGTTGGGCAGCTCAAACGTTCGAGTCAATTCAATTCATCCTGGAGCGATAGAAACTGACATGCTTTTCGACCTAGGAGAGGACTCTATAAATTGGCTGGTCTCCAAAGTACCGATGCAACGATCGGGCACCCCAGATGAAGTAGGAGAAACAGCGATGTTCCTGCTCAGTGACGAAGCTAGCTATATATCCGGTGCGGAAATTGTAGTGGATGGAGCATTAATCACTAGATAGCAATGTAGTGATTAAGAGGAACGAAATGGGCATCTTAGAAGGTAAAGTAATTATCGTGACCGGCTCGGCCAGAGGAATGGGATCAGCTGAAGCTCTCGACGCAGCAGAGAATGGGGCTGAGGTAATAGTCACAGACATACTGGACGAGCGAGGTAACGAAACCGCAGTTGAAATAGGCGCTACTTATCGAAGTTTGGATGTGACATCAAAGGAGAACTGGAGTGAAGTTGTCTCTTCTGTTCTTGATGAGCATGGAAGGATCGACGGTCTTGTCAACAACGCTGGAATTTATACATCACAGGATATATTCTCTGGCTCTACCGATACATTCCAAAAAATTATTGAGGTCAACCAATTCGGCACTTACCTAGGAATGGCAGCGGTTACGCCTATAATGTCCCGTCAGGGAAGCGGAAGTATCGTCAATATTTCATCCGTTGCAGGGATGCGAGCTCAAGCGAATATTGCCTATATGGCAAGTAAGTGGGCTGTCCGAGGAATGACGAAGGGGGTAGCGAAGACCCTAGCCAGCTCGGGGGTTCGATGCAATAGTGTCCACCCTGGCGCAGTTGAAACAGATATTCTGTTTAGCCTTGAGGAAGAGGCTGTTACCGACCTGATCTCCACAATCCCTATGGGCCGCTCGGGTGAGCCCGCTGAAGTAGCAGAGGTAGTTACTTTTCTTTTGAGCGACTCTGCAAGCTATATAACCGGTGCTGAAATAGTGGTCGATGGAGGAATGATCATCTAACTTTTACGCAGCTGAAGGCATCGGAGCTCCAGCGATTAGTGATAAGTCCGATTCCTCAATAACGGACCAGAGNATGTCACGAAGTTCATGGGCTTTTTCANGATGACTATTAGCTACGACAAACCCTTCGACAATATCTGAAAGAGTNGACAACCAAGCTCGACCGCGAAATACGACTGAGATAGTTACAGAGCCGTCGCTGTTCCTCTTGAGGGTTCGTGAGTGCTCACCGAGATTGGGTGGCCCTTTGAACGATGGAACTTCATATCCTGCCCCCCTAGCTGCTGNACTNAGTGCCCTTACTGCGTTTGCNAATAGAAAAGATTTTGATTCCGCCATAAATCTATTGTTACTCAAGGGTGTGACATTTCGCNTCAAAGCTGAACTGAAACAATACTGGAATAGAAATTCAAGCTAACGTAAAAGTTTATGACTCAAAGTGACGTTTCGAGTTCCACACAGTTAAATCCTGCACAGAAGGATGTCTTATNTCAGCTTGGTGCAAGGCCAAGCGAACGTCCTGATTTTNGCGANGNCCTCAAGGCNAAANTGAAGTCGAAGCTAGAGGAGGTCGCCCAAAGTNTTGTTGNTGGCCTACCCGATACTGAATCTCTATTNGTTAATAAACACCTTCTNACACAGTTGATGGGTTGTGAAGCAAAGTATGTNGCTGAAAGCCAAGAGANTTTTGAGTGGAGCATCCCCACGGCGAGAGGNACACTCTCACATAAAGCAATTGAATTATCNATCTTCTGGCAAGGCTCNAAGNACTCTTTNACTCTCACTAACGAAGCGATTTCAAGAGCGGAGCAAGGAAACGACTACATGGGGAATTGGATTCGGGAGCTAACTAAAGGAGACCGAGCTCAGCTATGTGGAGAAGTNAATTCTCGCGTCGGTTCTTTTCTTGAAACTTGGCCCCCTCTTGAAAAACGTTGGAAGCCAATGCTCGAAACCCCAATTCGAGTTGAACTAGCCAAAGGGAAAGTAGTGCTTTCCGGAAAAGTAGATCTAACTCTTGGCTCAGCTGGAGGAAATACTGCCGGAAAGGTAATCGTCGATTTCAAAACAGGAAAATTTTCTCCTTCTCATCGTGATGACTTACGATTTTATGCCTTACTCGACACGATAAGGATAGGCGTACCACCCCGACTTGTAGCCAGCTACTANCTAGATCAGGGTGAATTCAGCCCAGAAGAAATTAATCTAGANGTTCTGGAGTCAACCATTGCCCGAGTTTCTAATGGNATTACCCGNCTAGCTGAAATCNATTTAAAGATACGACCACCTTCNACGCAACCTGGTCCGCCATGTAGATGGTGNCTGTTATCGCAGGATTGTGAGGCCGGACAAGAATACCTTGCTGATAACAGTGACTAAGGNAAACGAGAAAANCTACTGGGATTGAGCATCTCTAGTTCTCATAAGCCACAATAAGATTATGGANTATATAANGGTAGAGCTTTCGGACGGAGTCGCTATTTTGACTTTGAACGATCCTTCTAAACGTAATGCTATCAATCTTTCAATGAACGATGAAATATGCCAAGTCTTAGACGAACTTGAGAACTCTTCGGAAGTTGGGGCATTGATTGTTACTGGGGAAGGGAAAGGTTTTTGCTCTGGCGCAGACCTCGATGACCTTCTTGCTGCTCGGGAAAGAGATAATATCCGTGATATTTATTTAGGCTTTCTTCGAATAGCTGATTCGACGCTTCCAACCGTTGCAGCGGTAAACGGTGCAGCCGTTGGTGCGGGAATGAATATGGCATTGGCATGTGACGTTATCATCGCCGCAGAGTCGGCAAAATTTGATAGCCGTTTTCTACAAATCGGAATTCACCCAGGTGGAGGTCATACTTGGCGGTTGCTTGCTCGTACTAATTTTCAAACTCTTAGAGCAATGGTCCTTTTTGGTGAAGCACTCCGAGGGCCTGACGCATTTAGAACTGGACTTGCATGGAAGTGCGTTCCTGACGAAAAGCTTATGGAAGAATGTTTAACTATCGCGAAGCAAGCAGCTTCATACCCCAAAGACCTAACAGCTATGACAAAAACCGCCTTTCAGCAGTTGCCCTCAATAGATTCTTCTGATGACGCCGTCCAGCACGAAGTAGTTCCTCAAGTTAAATCTATGGAATCAGAGGAGTTCTCGCTTTTGGTTCAAAGTCTTCAGAAAAANATNACTTCTAAACCNTCTCCGTCAGAACACCAAGACTAGCTAATCCAACGTTCTGTGATTTCTTCTTTTCGGNGNTCCCATTCCTCTGATGTAAACGCATACCGTATGTGGTCTTCCCATTTTCCGTTGATCTCAAGATATCGCTCAGCAATTCCTTCTTCTCTTAANGACAGCTTCTCAACGACTCTCCGGCTTGATGAGTTTCTAGGAATAATAGCTACCTGCACTCTATGCAGGTCTAAATCCTCAAATGCATACTTTAGAACCACNGCTAAAGCTTCAGGAGTNTAGCCNTTACCAGCNTGCCCTTCGTCNATCCAATACCCCACNTAACAACTTTGAAACGGACCTCGCTGAATGGAAGACAAATTTATCTCTCCACAAAATTTTCCTTTAACAAAGACTCCAAAGCCATAACCTGACCCCAAATGCCTCTCTCGGTCTCGAGCATGGCATCGCGCCCCAAAGGCGTTTCGATCGTTTATTACATCAGGCATTCCTGGAGGACGGGTGGGTTCCCATTTTGTTAGCCAATTTATATTGNCTAGTCGAACTTTATTCCATTCAGAGAAATCAGATACTTGAAGGGANCGAAGCATAACCCTTTTCCCATAAAGGCTTNCCTTAGTNTGGCGTGATTTGGTTACTCTCATTTTTATTCCTAGTGAAGTTAATCATGATCCCGTGAAGTGACACTAGTCTGGATACCCATTAGCCGGCATCTCAAAGGGAAAAAGCATTCAGTTCATCTGACGNAGAATCAACCCATCNAGAATNTCTGCTTCGGAGACAAGGCANTCCGTAAAGTGAAACTGTCGCATTATTTGTATAAGGATGCATAGCCCACCCACTANGNNATCNACTCTGTCCTCTTCCATTCCAGGGTTTGTTAATCTTTGCTCCCTNTTGTCNGTTACAAGTATNCGAAATACTTCTTCCATATCTGCGTGGCTCATTAAATAGTGGTGCACCAATTCATAGGAGTACTTTTCTAGGCCCTGCTCAATCATTGCAATCGCTGATACAGTTCCGGCCAATCCGATCAGTGTGGTCGCTTTATCGAGGCTTGAAATTGCTTTCTCTACATCTAATAGGTGCAGTTCCACTAATGAAAGAGCCGCAGATAGCTCTTCTGGAAGCGGAGGGTCGGAGTGAATAAATCTTTCTGTCATCCGGACACAACCGGCATCTATTGACAAAAATTGCTCACACATTTCCCCCCCATAAGAGAACTCGGTCGATCCCCCTCCCAAATCAAAGACAAGATATGGGCCCTGAATTTCTACAGAATGCGTAGCACCCAAAAAAGAGAGTTCAGCTTCCTGCCGACCGGAGATGAGTTCAACCTCTTTCTGGAGAATTCCCTCAGCAGCGGAGAGAAAAATACTTCTGTTTGCTGCATCGCGGACAGCTGACGTAGCAATTGAACGGAATTCATGAACTCCTTCTGCATCTAGTATCTCCCTAAATGACATAAGCGTTGCTAGCACGCGATCGATTGCTTCGTCGTTGAGCTTACCGGCAGCATCTACCCCCTCCCCTAATCGAGTGACCTCCTGACGGCGGTCAAGTATCTCGTACTGACCGTTTTCCCCAACCTCTGCAATGAGCAACCTAGTGCTGTTTGTCCCACAATCTATCGCTGCGACTTTCCGGCGTTTCGAAACCACAGCCATACCTTACTGAATATTTGCAGCGACCCACGCACCCACAGGATCATCTCCGCCAGCTAAATAATACGCGTAGTGGGCATGGAGACACTTAATACCCTTTCGCGTCCCGCCTACACCACCGGAAGGTTTAGGCCCCGAATGGTGTTCCGTTATATACCTATCTCTTTCATGAGAATATTGGGTATGGGTTTTGGCAATCCTTCCTAAACCGATCAGCGCCTCGACTTCTCTAATAGCCCCTCGAGACTCTAAACGGCTCACAAGTCGCCGTTCTTCAGGATCAACAAGCCAATACAGAGTCGGCATCGGCGTTCCATCGTCAAGAAAAGGATCATTACGTATAACTCGAGCTTCACCATTTGAATTTCTAACAACCACTTCNTANCATCCTTGAGGCTTTCTACCAAGGAGATTCTCAATCTCCTCATGGTCAATGGGATGCATGTTAAATTCTCATTTAGCAACTTTAAGTAACTGAAAACCAGATTATGAGAAAGACAGCTACGCCAGCCACTATAACGGGGATCCCGAATCGCTTAAGCAGGGGAAGAGCTACTACCCCAAGTAAATTGAGAGCTTCTTCATCATTCTNGTCTGACTGATCTGGAAGCTCTTCGGCAGAGCCAGCAGATTCGCTCGACTCAAGAAGACCTTCCAAATTTTTTGCAAACTGAGTCATCAGTTTTGCGCTCACATCACTAATTGCGCCGCGGCCGAACTGAGCTACTTTCCCAGTAATAGTAAGCTCTGTTTTCACGCTTACCTGTGTCGTAGATGGGGAGATTTCGGTAAGTTGTGCTGTGATGACGGCGCTAGCGTTTCCTGCCCCGCGCACATCTCGTCCGTCTCCCTTAATAACAACTCTTTTCTCTTCACCATTACGTTCTAGGTATGTGGCTGTTCCCTTATATTGAGCCGTAATTGGACCAACTTTAATTTTAACGATGCCATGGAATTCATCCCCTTCGTTCTCTTGAAGCTCAGCTCCGGGCAAACAAGGAGCAATCTTCTCTGGAGTATTGAATGCTTCCCACACTTCATCTGTTGATGCATTGACTTCTATATCGTTATTTAGCTCCATCGTGCGAGATCTCCTCGGGTATCTATATCTACTGGATTACCATCACATGGTACCTCATGGATTAAGTCAGGTCTTAGGCGTAGCAAAGATCGCGCTCCTTCATCTCCGGAGATTGGAATAAGCGGCCAGAGCTCATGATGAATCTTCATTGGAGGCCTCCGATTTCCAGAAAATGTAGCTACTCCCAGTATTGTTTCGGCCTGAGCTACAGCACTCCAAGCTGATGACGGGACCAGTGGCATATCTCCTAATCCAACCACAATGGCTTCATGTTTGTGATGGTCAGCAACTGCAATGGCAGAACGCAGGGAGGTTGCCTGCCCATCCTCAAAGCTGTGATTCTCAACAATAGTTACTCCATAATCAAATACGTTTAGGGATGTTTCTTTCTCAAAGTCAATTGCTCCAGAGACGAGATATATCTCATCGAATTCTGCATCGCTTGCGGCTTCGAGAACCCATTGGAGGACCGGCTTTCCCCTAAACGGTGAGAGTAATTTATGGGTATCCCCTTCGAAGCGCTCTCCTAGGCCCGCTGCAAGAATAACAGCCGCTATAGTGTTGTTTCTAATTGATCTATTCTCCGAAGTATCATCCACATTCTCATTGTAGGGAGGGAAGAGAAATCCCAGTGGTTATGGTCGGGTTATATTCAAGAATCACTTGGTTTGTGGATAGGCCCAGACCTCTGTTTAAGACTATTTGCGTCACGGCCTGTCCGTAAGGCGATAATTTCTGCGCAAATTGAAATAGCGGTTTCTTCTGGCGTTCTGGCACCGATATCTGAACCAATCGGCGACATGATNCGGTTAAATTCTTCATCACTNACGCCAGCTTCACGAAGTCGATTCGACCGNTTCTCATGTGTTTTTCTACTTCCCATGACTCCGATATAGCCAACATCAGTCGCTAGAGCTGCAGTAATTGCTGGAACATCAAATTTGTTGTCATGAGTTAGNACACAGACTGCATCACGCACTCCTAGCGAAGGTCCGACGGATTCNAGTAATTTNTCTGGCCATTGTGCTTCGACAGCATCNGCTAATGGGAACCTTGTGGATGTNGCAAAAACTGGCCTTGCATCACAAACGATGACATGGTAGCCCAGCACTTTAGCAACTCTAACGAGAGCAGCTGTGAAATCGACTGCACCAAAAATCAGCATTTGGGGGGGAGGAGCGAACGATTCGATAAATATAGTTAACTCTTCCTCACGGGCTTCTCCATTCAGACCATAATGGCGTGTACCTGTTCGTCCTGCCTCTAGTTCTCCAGACATATCTCTAAGAACTACTCGGTCAAGAGACTCATTGCCTAAAGTCCCATGAACTTCGCCGTCAGGAGCGAAAACCATTTTTCTGCCGACCTCATCCCCCTCGATTACTGTCGCAAGAACTATGGGCTTTCCAGCTTGGATTGCTTCTTGAATAACGCTGAGAATTGACTCGCTCATAACTACCAATCTAAAGGTTCGATATACAGGTGNATAGTCCCCCCACAAGTTAANCCAACCGCATAAGCCTCGTCATCGCTGTAGCCAAATGTAACTACCTTTCTCTCTCCTGATGAAAGAATATCTAGCGCTTCCGTTACAACAGCTCCTTCTACACACCCTCCCGAGACTGATCCGGCTACTTCACCATCTTCATTGACAGCCATAGTTGCACCAGGGTCTCTGGGACCAGATCCTTCTACCTTGACNACCCGTGCTAGNGCAATTTTTTTCTCCGCTTTTTTCCACCTATCGATATCTTCAAGTATTTCTTTCACGTTAATCTCCTCTATTCAGAAAGGACGCAGGCAAGGTCCCCTAACGAGTTCAAACTATGCCCTTCGACGAATTGGTCAACATAAGGTAGCGCCGCAGCCATGCCTTGCGCAAGGGGCTCATACCCCGGAGAAGCTTTTAGCGGATTAACCCAGATAATTTTATAGCTTACTTTTTTTAGGCGATGCATCTGCTCAGACATCACCGACGCATCTCCCCTATCCCAACCATCTGACAAGATAACTACAGTCGCCCCCCTTGCAACTCCCCTTTGGCCCCATTCAATGTTGAATGACCGAAGCGTTTCTCCCAACTGTGTTCCCCCAGACCAGTCCTGAACAGCATTAGACGANGCGGAAACTGCTTGATCGAGATTACGTGANGATAACTCTCTAGTNATACGTGTCAATCTAGTCCCAAGCGTAAAAGCTTCGACTTGACGNCGCCCAACTACTGCTGCCTGAACAAACCGTAAGAGANCNCTGGAGTAGGCCTCCATCGACCCAGAAACNTCNAGAAGGAATACGACTCTTCTTTGGCGTTCTCCTGCNTCGAAGAATCGCTGCCTAATTGGCTCGCCATCNGTCCGTAATGCNCTTTTGATAGTTCGTCGGAGATCAGGGTATTGGCTTTTCTTTTTNGAGGAANTTTTCCTTCTCGACTGNCGGANCCCACCTAATAAGGTCATTTTCTTCATAAGTTCNTACGCCTCATTTAGTTCTTCAGACGTGNACAGCCCAAAGTCNTTTTCCCAAAGAACTTCAGACGGTGANTACTTTAAGTTGATGACATCTGTCCCCTCTTTNGATNCTTCGGATGNTTCTTCTTCAGCNTCTAATCCGTCATCNGTTACGAGAGTTATTCTTTTATATGAGGGNATANNNTCTTCAAGAGGGTCAGTTATCCCTTCCCAGAATATCTGGAATCCGTATTCNTAAACTGGTAAATCTTCAGGNTCAGTNANGAGCGTAGTTCGTCCGGCCCAATAGACACTTTCTCGCTTTCCAATACCTACTTTTCCAAGTGCTTGTTGGAATACGATTGCGGATCCGATGGGGACTTTAAGGCCGAGAGAGCGTAGGAGAGAAATAAATCCGACAGTAAGTCGTTCTGGGACCTCAGCTGCCTTTTCATTTACACTAACCGGCACGTGCGAGTGCCTTCTCTACTAAATCTGAAATGCCATGTTCTTGGAGGCGATTTTGGTCCTCTCGATATTTCACTAGAGCTCCCAGAGTAGAGAGAACTGTCTCCTCATTTAAANCCATGGACCCCAATCGGCCGAGGGCCACTGCCCAATCTATGCTCTCGGCAACNCCAGGAGGCTTATACAAATCTAGTGTTCTNACCTGTTCAACTGCTGCAGCGACCTGTTTTGCAAATGCTTCAGTAACTTCAGGAACTCTTGCACGAATAATGGCCACCTCGCGATCAAACTCTGGATGCTCAACCCAGTGATAAAGACAACGACGTTTCAGAGCATCATGTACGTCTCTTGTACGGTTAGAAGTAATGATGACTGTTGGGGGAACCTCAGCAGTAAAGGTTCCGATTTCTGGGATAGTTATTGAGAATTCTGAAAGGATCTCTAGAAGAAACGCTTCAAACTCATCGTCAGCTCTATCAATTTCGTCAATAAGAAGCACAGGAGGATTCTGGGAAAGCTGGGAAATCGCTTGCAAAAGAGGCCTTTTGACTAAGAAGCGTTCTTGGTATATTTCTTCTTCTAAGCCTTGTTCACCAACTTCTGAAGCTCTTCCAGTCGCTTCTGCAGCTCGGAGATGGAGTAATTGCTTTGTATAGTCCCATTCGTACAACGCTTGCGAAGCATCTAACCCTTCATAGCATTGCAGCCTAATTAAATCTGTCTGGGCCCATTTCGCAAGGGTTTTTGCCACCTCGGTCTTCCCAACACCCGGATCTCCTTCAAGGAAAAGTGGTCGTTGTAATGAAAGAGAAAGAAAAATTGATGAAGATANGCCCTCTGATGCNAAGTAGCCTAGCTCTGCTAGCTCTTGAGTGACATCGCTCGGNTTNTTCGGTGCTATAAAACTCATACATCTAATGTACTAGTCGAACGGCTTTCCACCTATCTCTGTTCTTTCTGATCTCTTTTGTATTATCCAGCAGCCCATAATTCTATATGAGAGGCTGTAAAGGTGAATCGATTTCTTTTAACAGTTATTTCTTTGGCTCTTTTTGTTTCGTGTGGTGGAAGCGGTAGTGACCTAGCTGATCTTCAAGGAGGAGCTACTAAGGTTGAGTCCCCAACAGCTANTCCAAGCCCTCAACCAACGTTAGTTTCTCAACCTGAANTAACTCCTGAAGTATCGGAGCCAAAAACTGAGACGGCCATAGATGCAGACTCTTCTGATATTAAGAACATGGTTGGATGCACTTCAAGTGGACATGGGGATCTGAGAAGGGAGGAAATGCTGGAAAGTCATGAACTTTGGTTAGGTACGCTTATCGGCTCCTCTCTAGATGAAGGTTATAAATTATTAGCGGGGGGGTCCGTCCCGGATGGCCTTATTTTCAATGGNGACATTCACTTNTGGTGGGTGTCTGCGTCCGACCACACAATCCATCATGGNANAGTAGATGANNNAGGTGNACTTGAAGATCTAGGACCAATTTCTNTAGANGGTGAANTATTNTCAGGTATGGTNGATCCGGATGTTATTCAATTGGATGATGGCTCATTAGGTTTAACTGTTCTCGATGGTTTTGACCGTTCTGGACCTCCCGGGCCAATATGTCACCTGAGATCGATTGATGGGCAGAATTTCATAACAGAAAATACGATGCTTGATAAAGAAGATAGGTTCGACCCATCTGTGGTTATTGCAAATAGCCAATGGTGGTTGGCTGTTGGGATACCTTCCGAGGAAGCCAGCCTTACTGAAATTTATAAGGGGCTTGATGGACAGAATTTTGTCTATGTAGCAACGGTAGAAGGTGCTGTCCCCGATATTTCGTATTTTGATTCAGCATTCCGGCTTCTAACATGCAGTAAAAGTGGGATGCGAAGTTATTCATCTTCAAATGGAGAGGATTGGGATCTGGATACAATTATCCCATTTCGGGGATGTGATCCTTCTAGAATAACTGGCTCGAATTTTTTCGCATACAAAGTAGAAGCAGGGGGCGGTAATGAAATGCCCCCTCCGGTTCCTGTGCCTGATGAAAGGCCTCTAACGGAATAGCAGTATTGCTTTCGGCTATATTCCAGCTTCCTGAAGGCCTCTGCGCACTAAGACTCTTGCCAGATGTTCGCGATAGTCCTTTGAGGCATTTAAGTCAGAAGGGGCCTCTGTGCCATCAGCTGCAAGATCTCCGGCTTCTTCAGAACTTGCTCCGCTGAGGAGTGCAGATTCCACTGCTTCTGATCTGAAGGGTACAGAATGCATATTTACTAGACCAACTCCGGCATGATCGTCATCACAGACAATGGAAGCTCCAACAATTGCCCAGTCTTGAGCACGGCGGTTGAATTTTTGGAAAGACCATTTTGCGTTCGGGAGTTTAGGAACTCTAACTTCAGTTAGCATCTCATCATCATTAAGGTCAGTTTCGAGAAAGCCAGTGAAGAAGTCCCCTATCTTTATTTCGCGTTCCCCTTCAG
>PAEG01000015.1 GCA_002703045.1 Acidimicrobiaceae bacterium | reverse complement strand
GCCAAGGGCGCGGCGGCCGAACTCACCTTGTCTCTCCTCGTGTTGCCGCCGCAACTGCGATAGCTGGGCATTTTGCAACCCCGGAGGACCTCTAATGGAAGCCGTTCATATCATTCAAGGGACGGCGGTTCCATTAGATCGTTCTGACGTTGATACCGATCAAATAATTCCAAGCGACTGGTTGAAGCGGGTTGAACGCACAGGATTCGAAAAAGGACTCTTTTCAGAATGGAAGGATGATCCTGAATTTATCCTAAATGACGAAGCATATTCTGCTGCTTCGATCCTTATTGCTGGACCCAATTTTGGAACAGGGTCCTCCCGTGAGCATGCCGTCTGGGCGATCCAACAAGCCGGCTTTCAAGCAGTGATATCTCCCCGATTCGGGCCTATTTTTAAAAATAACTCTACGAAAAACGGGCTAGTTCCAGTTGAAGTCGATCCTGAAATAGGAAATCGCCTTCTGGTAGAAGTCCAACAACAACCTCTCCTCGAGTTCGTCATTGATGTCCAACGCAGGCTTGTTGAGGTCCCAGAAATCGACTTGGAGGTTAAATTCCCACTTGATAGATCTGTCCAGCACAGATTACTGAACGGACTGGACGATATTAGCATTACGCTTGCTAATGAAGCGTCGATAAGCACATTCGAAGAAACTCGAATGACTTGGCTCCCTTCCCAAAAATAAAAGAGGCAATTCGGGAACTGAAATTAATCTGTGAACGTCAGAGATACATAAGCAAAAGTAAATGAGGGGAAAATGAAAAAATACTTTGTGCCCATCGTGTTATCTCTTGGAATGATTCTAGGTGCGTGCTCTGATTCTGAGCAGCTTGAGTCATCAGGGTCTCCGATTGATCTTGGCCCTGACAACATCGAGCTTGTGACAAGTCTTATCCCTTTTTCTGACTGTGATGAACTGCTTTCTCACTTAAAAGAAGAAGCAAGAGAGCGCGTAGGCCCTTACGGCCTGAATTATCAAGGCGGACCATTCTGGGGAATGCCGGAGGTTCTTCGGGGCGAAATTGAAATTGAAATGGATGTCGCAAGCGCTGAACCGGAATCAACATCTGGGTCAGATTCTGGCAGCAGTTTCTCTGATGATGGTGGGTCAAGCGAGGATTCCTATACCGGTACAAATGTCCAAGAAATAGGCGTNGACGAGCCTGACNTAATCAAAACAGATGGAAATCGCATTTTGATAGTTAACAATGGTGTCCTCTCCCACATTGCGATTGACGGATCACAAGGAANGAAAACCGATCAGATAGAAATCAGTGCCGGATGGGGCCATGAACTATTTATATCTGGGAACCGAGCTCTTCTATTCACCAACGGCGGAGGATACNANGANGTCGGTACCATGGATTCCTCTCTTAGCGAGGACGAAGACATGGCTGAGATGTCTGTGATGCCAGGCTTCTATATTCCAATGGCNCATGTAATCGANATAGATCTANCAGACCCTTACAACCTGCAGATTATTGGGGAAATGAAAATAGAAGGACAGTACCTCAGCGCNCGATTAGTTGGTAATACGGTTCGGATGGCGATTAACAGNGCCCCAAACCANCTTGAATGGGTTTATCCAAGTTCACCGGGATCAGAAGATAGGGCAACGAGATTCAACAAAGAACTCATCGACGAAACAACAATTGAGGACTGGACCCCGCGNTTTACCCTTACGAAAGGAGAGACCACTTCTACTGGATCTCTTCTAGCGTGTGAAGATCTACACCGCCCAGAGAGCTTTTCCGGCTTTGACGTCGTATCTGTTTTAAGTTTCAATATNGAGGATGGATTAACNGAAGGCAGTGGCGTTGGCGTCCTTGCAAGTGGACAAACCGTCTACTCTTCGTTAAACCGTTTCTATGTTGCTACTANCAAATGGGTNGAAGCCGAAATCTCCGAAGAAGACTTCAATGAATGGTCTGANTCATATTCAACGGATATTCATGCCTTTAGTATCAGCACTGAAGCTCCGGCACAATATGCNGCCTCGGGAATAGTGCAAGGATCACTATTGAATCAGTTCTCCATGGATGAGCATGACGGATATCTTCGTATCATTACCACCACTGGGTCACCGTGGGATGAACGCAACCTTAGCGAAAGCCAATTGGTTGTCCTTGAGGAACAAGAAAGCGTTCTGATGAAGGTCGGGCAAGTCGGTGGACTCGGGAAAGGAGAGTCACTCTACTCTGCTCGTCTTTTAGACGACATCGGTTTTGCCGTCACTTTCCGACAAATCGACCCTTTCTATGTCTTAGATCTAAGCGATCCAACTGACCCCGAGATAGTCGGAGAGTTAAAGATTCCAGGATTTTCAACGTACCTACATCCAATTGATGAAAACTACGTGGTNGGTATTGGACAGAGCGCNACCGATGAAGGACGTGTTCTGGGTCTAAAGGTCAGCCTGTTTGACGTTTCTGATAAGACAGNCCCCCGNGAAACGGCAACATGGACAATGAATGACGCTAATTCACCAGCTGAATGGGATCACCGNGCCTTCCAGATTTANGGGCAGACGATAATACTCCCCGTGCAAAGCTGGTCAGGAAACGTTAACGGAGCTGTACTTCTTGAGGTAGGCGAAGGGAAGATTTCTTATGTAGGTGAAATTACCCATGAGACCGAATCGACNGAGCCAGTAAGTGACTGCCGTGAACTCGCAGCTAATGAATTTGAAGGGACAGAGATTGAATTTTGGNTCGAAAATGCTNGCNNCTACTACCAACTNTGTAGCGCNACTGACGCTGGAGGCTATGAGGACTCTTGGTGCGAGTCAATNCCCCTATCTGAACTAGATAATTGGTTCGGTGGAGAAAGTGAAGAAATCAATGCAGTTCTTGTAGAAATTGGAGCTGTAGATGGTGACCGTATTGAAGAATGCTGGGTCCAGCCTTTCGATTGGAACTTACAGATCCAACGAAGCCTCATAATTAACGATGTTCTTTGGACTATGAGTTGGGGCCAACTCCAATCAAACTTACTTGACGGGCTAGAAACTGNATCAGTAGTCNCTATTGACTAGAAGAACTTAAAAGAGAAGGCGCCACCGAGGTGGCGCCTTCTCTACCCCATCGTTAAAATGGGGTTCAAGGGTTGGAATGCCATTTTATCGGCTATTCGACCTGTCGCATTGAGCTCAGAATCCTATAAAGTCAGANTGNTATGAAAATACTTCGCAAACTCATTAAATTCGCCGCCATAGCAGCCGTAATTGCTTTTATCGTGTCGCGAATACGAAGCCGGGCTGCTGAGGGGGATCAAGACGAAGATGAAAGTGACTTTAGCTGGCCTCCTATAAATCTAACTGATTCCGAGGAACCTACTGACCCTACATTGACCGAGCCGTCTGATGGAAGTCCTCTAGAGCCGCGAAATTGGGTGACATGCGATGCTAGTGGCGATTGTCCTACTTCACATCCTGTCAAAGCTAAAGATGGCAGTGGCTTATACCATGTACCCGGAGGCAACGCTTACGAGCGAACAATCCCTGACAGGTGCTACGCCTCAGCGGAGGATGCTGAATCCGATGGGTACCGTCCTGCTCAACGGTAAACGAAAACTAGGGTCACAAGTTCAGAACCGAGCACCTCGTTACTCCGTCTGTTTGTATAAGTAGTTCAGCGATATCATTTGGGACTTCATCTTGTGTTGAAATTACCATTAACGCCCCTAAACCATCCTTGCTTCGACCGACGTTCATATCAACAATGTTAATTTTCTCTTCACCTAAAATGGTTCCTACTTTTCCTATCACCCCTGGCCGGTCATCATTTCGAAGAATAACCATATGCGTGCTTGGCGGCATATCAACTGTGTGATCATCAACCATTACAATTCGAGCTTCGCCCTTTAACCCAACAAGCGTCCCTGCTATCGCATGGCCACCTCCTCGAATAGTAACTGTGTTGACGTAATCCGCAGATGAAGTCGTGGTTACCGAACGAATCTGAACGCCATGGTTGTTTGCGACATCGATAGCATTCACATAAGAAACAGGCTGATCGGTAATTCCCGAAAGAAGTCCTTTGACAGCAGAGAGTTCTGTAATTTTATTATCGTATCCTCCGATTTCTCCTGCGAATTCTATTTCGACTACCTCGGGTGGTTCATTCAAAAGACCTGAGAATATTGCCCCAAGCTGCTCTGCTAAAGGAAGGAACGGACGGACCGTTTCAGCAGCTTCGGTTGCTCCCACGTTGACGGCATGAGGAACAAACTCACCAAGGAGAGCTAGCTCTACCTGTTCAGCAATTGACTCTCCAGCTTTGTCCTGCGCCTCGGTAGTGCTAGCTCCAAGATGCGGAGTGACTACTATTTGTGGCAGAGAGAAGAGTGGAGATTCGGTGACCGGCTCATTTTCGAATACGTCGATCGCCGCCCCAGCAATTTTTCCTGCTGTGACCGCTTCAGCTAAGTCAGCCTCGTTAACAATTCCACCTCGGGCAACATTAATTATCCTTAGACAAGGCTTTGCGTGGGAAAGCAGCTCAGCATTAATAAGATTTTCTGTCTCCGGTGTCTTTGCTACGTGGATTGTTAAGAAATCCGAAATCTGTATTAATTCTTCCAAGGACATTAGTTGGACCGACAGTTGACGGGCCCTCTCAGCGGCAACGAATGGGTCGTATGCAACAAGATTCATCCCGAACGCAAGTGCGCGCTGAGCCACTAATTTACCAATTCTTCCGAGGCCTATGATTCCAAGAGTTTTATCGGCAAGTTCGACTCCCGTCCATTCATTGCGCTCCCATCTTCCGCTCTTCAAAGCAGAATTTGCTTGCGGAATATTGCGCGCTTGGGCAAGTATCAAGGCGATTGTATGTTCTGCTGCTGAAAGGATATTTGACTTTGGGGCATTGACTACCATGACGCCTTGCTCTGTAGCTGCATTAACGTCTACGTTGTCAAGGCCAATTCCGGCCCTACCAATTACCAACAACTTCTCAGCGCTATTGATAACTTCCTTAGTGACAGTTGTCGCCGAACGAATTATGACAGCGTCAGCGTCCTTCACTTCAGCTAACAGGGCATCTTCAGATAAATTGAGTTTTATATCAACATCATGGCCTGCTTCGCGTAGCCGCTCAATTCCAGCGTCGGCGATTTTCTCTGTTATTAAGACACGTGCCATCATTCTAATCTAGAAGGTCTTGCACTAATAAGGGCAACAATTTACGTATATGTACTTACAATAAGTATTTGGCATATCTGGTGATTTCTTCGCCAGCACTATTTACATGCAAAGGATATCGGTGTGGCTGACTTGAATTTCAGTGCGTTTGATTGTGATCATCACTATTACGAGGCCGAAGATGCATTCACTCGCTATATGGACCCTCATTTAAAAGGTCGTGGGATTCAATGGTCAGAGATAAACGGCAAAAGAAGACTTCTGGTTGGAGGAAAAGTTAATCGCTTTATCCCAAACCCGACGTTTGATCCAATAGCTCAGCCGGGGTGCCTGGACGCCTACTTTCGAGGCAGGGTTTCAGTCTCAGATATTCGTGAAGCGTTTGGAGACCTGGAACCCATTGCTGAACGACCTGAATACCGAGATAAAGACGCTAAGATCAAGAAACTTGACGAGCAAGGACTAGATGGATGCTTTCTCTTCCCGACATTAGGAGTTGGGATGGAGTCTGCCCTCGAAAACGATATTCCCGCATTAGTAGCATCCTTTACTGCATTCAATAGATGGCTCCTAGAAGATTGGGGATTCAATTACAAAGACCGACTCTTCACCGCTCCGTATATCACGCTCGCAGATGTAGATAATGCCATCAGAGAACTGGAATTTGCCTTAGAAAACGATGCTCGGCTGATCAATCTACGTGCTTCTGCAGTATCAACACATGATGGNAAAAAGAGTCCTGCCGACAAAGCATTTGACCCATTTTGGGACCGTGTCAATGATTCAGGACTAACTGTGGCTTTTCATGCGGGAGATGCTGCGTACGATTTTATGTTTGCCCACTGGGGACTTACTACGGAGTTTGAAGCGTTCCGATACGATCCTCTTAAAAGGTTACTCACCTACTCCAATATCGCAGATACAGTAGCAGCACTAATAGGCGGCGGGCTATTTGACAGATTTCCCAAAATACGTGTCTGCACTATCGAGAATGGATCAGATTGGGTTAGTGGTCTAGTAAAGCGCTTAGGGAAAGCTTATAAGCAAGCAAGTTATGCATTCCCTAGTGACCCTATTGAGATATTTCGAAAGCATATCTGGGTAGCTCCTTACTACGAAGACGACCTTTTGGAACTTCGAGACCTCTTGGGCGTAGATCATATTCTCTTCGGATCTGACTTCCCCCACGCTGAAGGACTAGCTGATCCTACCGAATTCATCAACGACCTGCAGGGTTTCAATCAGGAAGAAGTTGAAAAAATCATGTACCTGAATGGGAAGAACCTAGTTTCTCTCAATATTTGAAACTATAAGCAAAGGAAACTACACCAATAATGTCATTTCAAGATCACATTGCGCTTGAACAAGTTGGCACCGGAGAATATAACCTAACGATTCATGACAAGTACTGGATAGTCGCAGGCCCTAATGGAGGTTACTTAGCTGCATTATTTGCAAATGCTGGCAATCTCCACCTCAATTCCCCAGAGCGGCAACTAAGGAGCCTGACAACTCATTTCCTGTCACCCCCTAAACTGGGGGAAGCTAGGATCACTGTGAAGACAGAGCGCAGTGGCCGACTTGTCGATTTTTTGAGACTCGAACTAGTCCAGAACGACAGAACCTTATTGTTAGCGACGGGGGTATGGGGATCTGCAGGGGAAAGTCCTCCTGAGCCTCAGTTGAAAATGCCTAAAGTTCCTTCCCCAGATAAATGCACTCCGATCGATAAAATCATCGAGCATCCAATTCGACTACGAGAGCAGTGGGAAACGAGATCTGCCATGGGCGAAGAATTGACACAGCAAGCCATCGGACAACAGAGGCAAGAAGCAGAGCTTTCATGGTGGATACGACCTGTAGAACCTACTCTCACAGGAACTCCTTTAATAGTTGCGATTTCGGACGCTCTACCTCCACCTATTTTTGCTATGGCTCCCAAAATACAATTTGTTCCCACGGTTGACTTAACTGTTCATATCAGGGCAGAGATCAACACTCTCGATTGGCCTGCAGCCGAATGGGTACTCGTACGATTCGCAACCCGCCACATCTCCCATGGCTACCTTGAAGAAGATGGGCAAATATGGCTTCGAGATGGAACACTTCTAGGAATGAGTAGACAACTATCAGTTGCTAAATAGCTCAATATAGCTCTAGGAACCCCTTACTATTGCAACTTCCTTTATGTCATCAGCAGTTCGAAATCCGAAAATTTGGGAAAAGAATGAGTACTCAGCCTCCAGAGCAGCCACAATATTTTCGGCCTTCCTAAATCCATGACCCTCTCCATCAAAGAGAAGATACGAGTATGGTATATTTTTTTCTTTTAATGCTGAAACGATATGATCAGCCTGGTTCTGAGGAACTACGGCATCGTCAGTTCCTTGGAGAATAATCATCGGGCAGGTGAATTTTTCTGAATGGTGAATTGGGGAACGCTCAACGTAAGTATTTCGCTCATCTGGGTACGGGCCTATCAGACGATCGAGATATCGCGACTCAAATTTATGCGTGTCAAGTGCAAGAGTTTCAAGATCAGCCACACCATATCTACTAGCTCCTGCAGAGAAAGTTGAGTGAAATGCTAGAGCTGCTAGGACGGTAAACCCTCCTGCACTTCCTCCTTTAATCGCTAGACGATTTGGATCAGCAAGCGCTTCTGCCACGAAGTACTCTGCTGCGTCAACGCAGTCTTGAACGTCTTTTATGCCCCATTCCCCATCTAACTCCTCCATGTAGCTCCGCCCAAACCCAGTGCTCCCTCGGTAATTTATGTCAGCAACTGCCCACCCACGGCTAGTCCAGTACCGTAAGCCTAATTGCAATTCATTCCGTGCCGACCCAGTGGGACCTCCGTGAGCTAGAACAAGAAGAGGAGGGGTTTCGTCATCTATACCGGCATACTCAGGGTGGGCAGGCGGATAGAAGAGAGCGTATGCCTCTCCCCCATCAGAGGTAGGAAACGCATGGATTGCCGGAGTCGGTAGAAACTCGTCAGGTAATCCGTGAGATTTTGGATGATGAATTATTTCTTTTTGCGGCGCTGCTCGAATGATTGTGGGACCAGTTTGGTGAGTTGAAGCCAAAATTATTGGAGAGCCGGATGATGAGCATCTAACCGTATGGATAGTCGCCGAGCTATTAACGACTGTATCTTTTGCGTTACTAATCAATAAGTCATCCTGAGTGTCGCGGGCAGCGAGAAAAATTTCTTTGGTATCGGTAATCACATATCTCGATTGTCCCAGAGTCCATAAGGGGCCAGCTATATCAAAATCGCCGCCGCATTCAAGAACACTCCCCTTAGGGCTAAACCGATATAGATTTGACCACCCTGTCCGGTCACTCAAAAAAAAGAGAGTTGTGTCATGCGACCATTCTGGTTGCAAGATGGATTCATCTATCCCACCCTCAACCTTCTTTGCGTTCGTTACGTCTCCATCCTCTAATCGACCAACCCACAATTCAGTTCCGTACCATGGCATAGACGGATGAAGCCATTGCACCCATGCGAGGAATTCTCCATCTGGCGAAGGGCGAGGAAACGCGTAGAAGTCAGCTCCAACAACTAATTCTCTTATTTCAAAACTGCCATCGGTTGCTATTGAAACAATCTGATTATCTGGCTCTACCACTACGCCATCATCAAGATGGAAGTGAACTTCTCGGATACACACTATGGAAGCGCCATCGGGCATTATACGACCATCAGCGAATCTCCATGATTGATTCTCAGGTGGTTCAGGGGTCAGGGCCTCGATCTTCCCTTCCGGAGAAATTCGTCGGATACGTTGATCTCGGAATTCGACGTAATAGAGGAAGGCATCAGCAACAAACCATGCCCCACCCCCATATTCATGAACTCTTGAGCGCACATTTGCATCAGGAGGGGTAACTTCATGAGGCCGCCCGTCTTTGGGGTGAAGCATGATGGCGATCCGGCCACCTTCGTCCGGTCTTGATTCTGACCACCATACATCTTCTCCATCAACAAAAATGTCAGTAACGGTCGAGACCCCTTCAACTAGGGAATGAGCGGATATAGGGGAAGGCCAGCTACCGTAGGGAAGTCTTTTAGAAGACTGCATCTTAACTAGCTTTGGAAAAGGTCCATAACTCTTTGGATCCCTTCCTCAAGCTCCTCGTCTCCAAGAGCAAATGAGATTCTCGCGTACCCTGGAGCTCCAAACGCTTCTCCGGGAACTAGAGCCACATGCACCTCCTCGAGAAGTATCTCTGCAAGGTCAAGAGTTGTCTCAGGAGTCCGACCCCGCAAAGACCGACCTAGAACGCCTTCAAAACTAGGGAAGGCGTAGAACGCCCCTTGAGGTTCAAGAAGAGAAACCCCTTGAGTTTCGGAAAGCATACTAAACACCACTTGGCGGCGCCTATCGAACGCTTCTCGCATTCTCGCTACATCATCGAGAGGGCCAGAAACTGCTGCGAGCGCAGCGCGCTGCGAAACATTTGAAACGTTTGAAGTTTGGTGTGACTGCAGTGTCGAAGCTGCTTTAGCAATATCAGGAGGCGCAATAATCCAGCCGACTCGCCAACCTGTCATAGCATAGGTCTTGGCTACTCCGTTAAGAACAACACATCGGTCCTGGATGTCAGGAACAAGGGTAGGCATTGAAAAATGTTCACTATCTCCGTAGACCAAATGCTCATAAATTTCATCGGTTATAACCCAAATGCCATTATCTGCAGCCCATCTACCGATTTCCTCTATTTCATCCTTTGGGTAAACTGCCCCAGTCGGGTTAGACGGAGAGCAAAAGATCAAGGCTTTCGTCCTATCTGTTTTTGCTGCTTCGAGTTGATCTACTGATACACGAAATCCAGATTCTGCGGAAGTGAGAATAACTTTTGTTACCGCTCCGGCGAGAGCTATNGGCTCTGGATAAGTTGTCCAATATGGAGAGGGAAGTAGAACTTCATCTCCTGCNTCAAGGAGGACTTGCATGCAGTTATACACGGCGTGNTTTCCTCCATTTGTGACTACCACTTGGTCCGGTGTAACTATCAAACCTGAATCACGTTTNGTTTTTTCAGCTAGCGCTTCTTTAAACTCTGGCAACCCGCCGGCAGGGCTATACCGGTGGTTGACGGGGTTAGAAATCGCTTCTTTCGCTGCCTCCACAATATGTTNCGGCGTCGGGAAGTCTGGCTCTCCAGCCCCAAACCCTATTACCGGAGCACCAGCCGACTTCAGTTCCTTCGCTTTATTTGTAACAGCGAGCGTGGCAGATGGCGATATGGCCCCAACACGTGTTGATACCCGAGATCGATCAGACAATTTTCCTCCGTTAAGTTCAATTTCACTATCTTGGTATATCTTCAGGACGAATGCAGATCATTTCATTGTTTTGAAAGAAGTTTTGNTGTTTTTCCTCTTTCNCTTCGCCACCTCACTAGGGAACCAGANTAGATTTTTGTTATGGGANGAACCGAANCAATCAGAATACCTGCAGAACTTCTCCCNAACGATGGNAGATTTGGNAGCGGGCCATCTTTGGTGAGGATGGAAGCAGTCAACTCGCTAGCGGAAATCTCACAGAATTATCTCGGAACAAGCCACCGACAAAGCTCTGTNAAAGGGATGGTCCAGAGACTTCAGGAAGGGATGGCNACCTTATTCCAGATNCCTGATGACTGGGAAATACTNTTGGGNAATGGCGGNGCTACTCTATTTTGGGATGCTGCGACCTTCGGACTGATTCGNGANAAAAGNCAACATCTGGTNTTNGGCGAATTTTCTTCAAAATTCTCTCAGGCTGCTCTGAGTGCGCCGCACTTGAGTGATCCAGAAATCTTGACTTCCGAATTTGGATCTGCACCTTCTCCATCACCATCGAATGTTGACTTCTACGCTTTAACACAGAACGAGACTTCCACTGGAGTTGCTATTCCATTGATACGACCAGAAGACACGTCAGCCAAACAGGCTATTGTGGCTGTCGATGCTACATCGGCTGCAGGGGGAATGCTTTGGGACCCAGAAGAAGTTGACTGCTACTATTTCTCTCCGCAAAAGAGCTTTGCTAGTGATGGTGGCCTATGGATTGCTGCCTGTTCACCAGCTTGCATCGACCGCATCGAAGAAATCTCAAATGCTGGCCGGTGGATTCCCGCTGGACTTGATTTAAAAATTGCTTTAGAGAACAGCAGAAAGAACCAGACATACAATACTCCGGCACTTTCTACGATTTATCTTACAGTTCATCAAATTGAATGGATGAACGAGCAGGGAGGCCTCCAATGGGCTAGCGGACGTTGTAATCAATCATCTACGCACCTATACAAATGGGCTGAAAGCCATCAACATGCTGAACCTTTTGTCAGCAACAAAAACTTACGAAGCCCAGTAGTAGTCACAATAGATATTGATGAGAGAATATCTGCAGATACCTTAGTCGCAGCTTGCAGAGAGAACGGGATTTTGGATATAGGGGGTTATAGGAAAATTGGGCGCAACCAGATTCGAATTGCCACGTTTCCAGCTATTGAACCCGACGATATCAAGGCATTAACGAACAGTATTGACTACCTAATGGAGTTACTCCTCTGAGCACGGCAGGGAAGCTCCTCATCGCAAGTCCACTTATGGGTGATCGAAATTTTAGAAGATCTGTCATTCTGATGATCGAACACTCACGTTCCGGGGCCATTGGGCTCGTTCTCAATCAAGCTACGAAAACGACCACCCAAGAACTATTCCCAGAATGGAGTTCCAGAACTAATTCAATCCCAGAGGTGTTTGTTGGAGGTCCAGTTGAACCGAATTCTTGTCTAGCACTCGGGAGATTCATAGGAGAAACTAGCGAACCCCATCACTTCATTTTCTCGAACGTAGGAATTATTGATTTAGGTTCAGGTCCAGATATGTTGCCAGAATCACTTACGGAGATGAAAATTTTCTCTGGATACTCTGGATGGAGTCCGATGCAGCTCGATTCAGAGCTTGCAGCAGACGCATGGTTTGTAGTTGAAGCAGATCCGTTTGACGTGTTTAGTTCAAATCATCATGAATTATGGTCACTAGTCCTTCGAAGGCAGAAAGGGCCGATGGCTTGGTTAGCAAATTATCCTGAAGATCCGAAACTCAATTAATCTGAAAGTTCTTTCAGTTCGACTAGAAACTGCTAGCTCGAGAAAGTAGGCCTTGAGAATACAGTGCAGCAGTAGGCGATAANCCTAGATCTAGAAGTGCGCTGGAGCAGCCAAGCCAGTATCCCAAAACTAAAGTCGCAGCTGTAGCTCCAGTAATAGGGTCAGCAATCGCATCTCCCATGAACCAGAGAGAACCGTTAATTTCAGCTAGAAGATTAGCGCCAGCAGCTGCATCGTCACCGAACCCAACTCGATGCGGATTCCAACGGCGTCCATATCCTGTAATCGAGCACCATATTGCTCCTCTTTCGACCTCTTCTTTCGCGTCGATACCTAAATGCTCAAGAGCTCGGGGACGTGACCCTTCAATTATTATGTCTGACCCTCGAATAATATTTCGTAATCGTTCGAGATCTATAGAACTGCTGAAGTCAAGAGGAATTATTTCTTTCCCCTGATTTAAACGCTGATAGAAAATATCAGGCCAATTTCGCGACTTCTCCGGACGTAATATAGATTCAATTTTTGTTACTTCCGCACCACATCGCATGAGGTACCAACTACATAGGGGGCCGGCCCACATGCTCGATAAGTCGACTACTCTCGGCTTCTGCTTGAGTTGTATTTCTTTTCCTATATTGTATTCAAACCCTGATGGGATCTTCGTCTCCCCAACTACAGATATTGGCATTCCTAGCAGTTTCGCCCTGCTGAGAAGTTCTGACGAGGTTACTTGTTGGACTGCTTTCTCAATAGAGGCCCAGTCGGTCCCCTCTATAGGAGCATCTAACCACGCTGCGACGCTTGATTGGTCTTCAACTCTAGGTAAGTTTGCAGCTATTTGACCGTCTGCTGTTGTAAGAATCCGACATGAGCCGCCTGCAGAAACAGCCCCCCAGCCACGGTGACCTAATATCGGCGCCCGCTCAACTACCAATGACAATGCGCTTGGGCCTCCTTTGGGCCCACCTAATTGAGCTGATAGCCAACCCAAAAGTGCAATTGTGGCTCTAAAACGGTGGAGCCAACGGAGATCAACCTCTTTTAGCCTCACATTTGGTGGTCCTATCAGGTCGGAAAGAGCTAAATCAGGCCACACTGGCCAATCAGGGTGCATAGACGATAAATCTTGAATTACTGATACTGGGACTGTCCCCGATGGGAGTCCCCGTGTAAGTTCAAGTAAGTGTTTCTTTGCTAAAAGAAACGGGTCATTCAGAATTGCGCTGTCCATTACACATACCGTAGAGGAAGCGTTGGTATTGGCAATGGTCTTAAGAATACGAAATGATTGTAATTATAAGTTCAAAGGAGAAATAATATGGAGCTACGAGCAGGAAGTCGCCTTAAAAGCGCCGTCTGCGACACCGAGGTCATAGCAGTGAAAGCCCCTGCTGAAGATATCGATATACGGTGTGGAGGCGTTCCCATGACCGAGCCCACAAATTCTGAAGAAGAAGGTGGAACTCCCGCAGAAGGTGCGGATGGTGGAACCCTAATGGGCAAGCGGTATGTAAACCCCGAAGAGACACTCGAATTGCTCTGCACTAAGCCTGGCGCTGGCTCCTTGGGAGTCGGAGGCACCTTACTAGAAATTAAAGAAAGTAAACCACTACCTGCTTCTGATTAGTCAAAGGATCAAATATGAATCTCATGATGCTGCTCGAAATGGCTTCAAACGCTTTTGGAGACCGAGTCGCTATTGGCAGCAAAGATGGCTCAGGGGTGTCTTATACGACNCTGTATGAAAACTCTGGAAGAGCGGCTCAGCTTTTCCGTAATAGCTCCGCGGAGAAAATAGCATTTCTTGATACGTCAAGTATCGCTTTACCCACAGCTCTTTTCGGGTCAGCATGGGCTGGATTGCCATTCGTCCCTCTTAATTACAGGCTCACTGGAGATGAGATACGTGAACTTGGAACTGAAATTGCTCCAGCTATTGGGGTAGCGAATGTTTCCATGCAAGACGCCTTAAAGGGAGTACCTGAATTCGAAGCAATAGAACGTGAAGAGTTTCTTTCTCAAATACGTGAAGGTGAACCTCCCGATGCTGATTGGGGTATGGACCCCGACCAAATAGCAATCTTACTATTTACCTCTGGTACTACTGGAGCCCCAAAAGCAGCAGTGCTTCGCCACTCTCATCTGGTTTCATACATTCTAGGATCAGTAGAGTTCATGGGTGCCGGAGATGAAGAAGCCACATTAGTGTCTGTCCCCCCATATCATGTTGCAGGGATGGCTGCGCTATGCAGCTCAGTTTATGCAGGTAGACGAGTTGTGCAACTTCCAAACTTTGATGCTGCAAGCTGGGTCGATACCGCCATTAAAGAGTCCGTTACCCATGCGATGGTTGTGCCAACCATGCTTTCACGAATTGTGGATGAGCTAGAAAAACGTCCTGGCGTATCAATAGATTCGCTGCGAGCCCTTTCATATGGGGGTGGTAAGATGCCCCGTCCAGTGATTGAAAAAGCTCTTCGCCTATTACCAGATACAAATTTCGTTAACGCTTATGGCCTTACAGAAACAAGTTCAACAATTTCTGTCCTTGGCCCTGAAGATCACCGCAATGCTCTGGAAAGTCAGGAGGAGTCGATTCGACGACGGTTATCGTCTGCAGGAAAGCCCCTACCAAACCTTGAGGTTTCGATCAGAGATGAAGAAGGGAAAATTGTTGNGGCCGGAACATCGGGAGAAATTTGGGTTCGAGGCGAGCAGGTATCTGGAGAGTACCTTGGGCATGGAACAAAGCTAACTNGTGACGGATGGTTCCCCACGAACGATGGTGGCTTCCTAGATGAAGAAGGATACCTTTTNGTCGAAGGCCGAATAGATGACATCATCATTCGGGGNGGNGAAAATATTTCGCCNGGAGAAATTGAGGAGGCTCTCCTCACACATCCAGAAATCAGNGATGCTGCAGCTATTGGAATGCCGGACACGCAATGGGGCGAANTTATAGTTGCCGTAATAGTTCTCTCCNATGGGAGTAATCTNCCTGTCGAGGAAGTCAAAGCNTTCGTCAAAGATCAGCTTCGGTCTTCNCGAACGCCCGACCATATAGTGNCAATGGATGAGCTNCCGTATAACGAAACNGGAAAACTTCTCAGAAGAGTNCTTAGAGAGAACTTGAGCGNCTTCTCGATTGACGAAGGTTANTGTGNCCACTTCTCAAACGATGAAGTTTGATGATGCACTTGACTACATTCNAAACCCNTACGTCGCCGAAGAGATCTTCCAAACAAAGCAACGCACCCTATGTATTCAGCTTGCTGATAGTTCTAAAAGCGTAAGCCAGAAGAAAGCCCAAGAGTTTTTCGAGTATTCAAAGCTATTGAATCTAGTCACGATTGCACTTTTGGATGAGAGAACATCACCTATCACTGATGATATTCTTGGCGTTTTCGACCTTGTCTTTACTAGTTCGAATATGCAAAGTGAAGCTGTTGTGAAAGTTCCAAACCTGGAGGAAGCAGTTTCGGAAATTAAAAACTCAGTCGATGGAAACCCCCACTCTTCAATAATGCTTGTACAGCTTTTGCGTCAGCGTGCATATTTAGATGTTGACACGGGACTATTTTCTGAATCTATTGCCTATGCCGCCCTTCAAGGTGGACCAGAATTTCAAACGTGGCTCTCTAGACGCGACACCTCCCTAGGAAAAGAGAATTTAACACCCACTGTTCTCAGCAAACGCAACGGTTCCGAGTTGAGAATTTCACTAAATCGGCCAGATCGAGCCAACGCCTTTTCGAGTGTCATGAGGGACGAGCTAGTGGAACAATTGCGAATGGCTGCTACTGATAGAAGCATCGATCGGATACTTCTAGAGGGAAAGGGCAATTCTTTCTGCACAGGAGGTGACCTAAATGAATTTGGTCTTCTNGATAGCACCTCAGATGCACATCTCATAAGAATGGTTAACAATCCTGCTTATTGGATGTCAAAACTTCATGACCGAATGAGCGTACATTTGAACGGAAAGTGTATGGGTGCTGGAATTGAATTGCCTGCATTTAGTGACAAGGTCATCGCTGATGAAACGGTATCAATTTCTCTTCCTGAGATAAAGATGGGATTAATNCCNGGGGCAGGCGGAACTGTAAGTATCCCCCGCAGAATCGGACCGCAGAAAACAGCCTATCTAGCGCTNAGTGGNCAAAGTATAGATTCACAAACTGCATTGGATTGGAAACTCGTAAATGNGATTATTCCTCCCCTATAAACTGGANAGTAATTTAGCTCTAAGAAAGACGTTCAAGAATTGTTACGTTCGCTTGGCCGCCACCTTCACACATCGTCTGTAAACCAAACCTTCCACCTGATCTTTCNAGCTCATTTAGTAGCGTTGTCATTAANCGGCCNCCTGTACAGCCCAATGGGTGGCCAAGAGCGATCGCCCCNCCGTTAACATTGACTTTTTCATGTGGGACATTGTGCTCGCGCATCCAAACAATTGGAACTGGAGCAAAAGCCTCATTACATTCGAATAAATCAAAATCTTCGATAGTCATTCCTGTCTTCGACAATGCATATTCTGTAGCTGGAATAGGTCCGGTAAGCATGTAAATAGGATCATCGCCTCGAACACTTATATGGTGAATACGCGCTCGGGGTTTCAAACCATACTCTTTAACCGCTTTCTCGCTCGCCACCATCAACGCNACAGCCCCATCAGAAATTTGGCTAGCCACAGCTGCNGTGATAACACCACCCTCTTCTAGTGTTGGGAGCTGAGCCATCTTTTCAAGCGTTGTTCCCCTTCGGACNCCTTCATCTTGAGTTACATCACCATATGGAAGAATCTCGTTGTCAAACCTGCCTTCGTCTTGAGCACGCGCAGCGCGCTCATGAGATTCAAGAGCAAATTCTTCGAGATCTTGTCGTCCCAGATCCCATTTTTTAGCTATAAGTTCAGCTCCCCTAAACTGACTAACTTCTTGCGTACCGTATCGCTCTACCCAACCCTTTGAGGTTGAAAAAGGGTCTTCTATGTCAGGACGCCCAATCGATTCATGCCCCATAACATCCATCGCAGAACCTATAGGAATAAGGCTCATATTCTGCATTCCACCTGCTACGACGATATCCTGCACTCCGGACATCACGCCCATAGCGGCGAAGCTTACCGCTTGTTGACCCGACCCACACTGGCGGTCAACCGTTACACCAGGAATAGCTTCTGGCATACCGGCCGCTAACCATGCGGTTCGAGCAATATCACCTGCTTGTGGACCCATATTGTCCAGACAGCCCATGATGACATCATCCACTGTCATTGGGTCGACCCCAACTCTATCAATTAATCCTTTTATCGCATGAGCCCCTAAGTCCGCAGGGTGTTCCTCAGCAAGACCGCCTCCCCGCCTACCCACAGGAGTTCTAACAGCATCAATAATATAAGCTTCGCCCATTCTGTATTCCTTTCTTACTTTCCTCTACGGTACAGGAAAGGGTGAGGGGNAAATAAACTNTGAAGGGTTTCTTCTAGNAATAAATCNAACTTTGTTCCTATCGAGGTTCTTTAGGCAANCCAAGAACTCGCTCTCCAATGATATTCCTCTGAATTTGGTTACTTCCNCCATAGATTGTGTGAGCCCGACTGTAAAGGAATGTTCTCTGTTCCTTATCAAGGACGAGTGGGATNCCTTCGTGGCCGCCATGCCCATCAGNCGNAGCGACCATGCCNGATGTNCCGCGAACTTCCATCCATAATTCACCAAGTTTNCTATGCCACGAAGCCCAAAATAACTTTCCTATGCTCTGCTCCGCCCCAGGAACACCATCTGCCACTAATGCTGTAAGCATTCGTAGCTGATTGAACCTAAGAACTTCCAATCCAATATATAGATCGACGACCCTCTGACGGAGAACAGCATTTTCCCAAGCTCCAGTCGATAACGCAGTATTGATAAGCTCATCCAATTCTTGCCGAAAGCTAGTTTGCTGGCCAAGAGTTGATGCACCGCGTTCGAATGCCAACGTCCCCATAGCAACTTTCCAACCATTCCCTTCTCCACCAATTACATTTTCTTCTTTAGTTTTGGCATTATCAAAAAATGTCTCATTGAACTCGGAACCGCCAGTTAGCTGGACAATAGGGCGGACAGTTATCTCTACCTGATCCATTGGAACAAGAAGATAGGACAATCCGGCATGACGGATAGATCCTTCTTCGGTCCTTGCAACAACGAAGATCCAATCGGCATATTGAGCAAGAGATGTCCATACTTTCTGCCCGTCAATTACCCAGTATCCATCGACAAGTTCTGCTCGAGTTTTTATGTTGGAGAGATCAGATCCAGCATCNGGTTCGCTGTAGCCTTGGCACCAGAGTTCGTCTCCTGAAAGGATCTTCGGGATAAATCGCTCTTGTTGCACTTTAGAACCAAATGCAAGGAGAGTGGGCCCTAGGAGGGTAACCCCCATATTCGGAATCCTCCCTGGCGCCTTGGCTTCTATATATGTCTTGTGGAATAAGACCTGTTCCACAAGTGAGCACTCTCTCCCTCCTATCCATTTTGGAAAATCAATTCCTAACCATCCACCGGTGGCAAGTTCCCTTTCCCAAGCGATTTGAAGTTCCGGATCAACATCATCATGGCCAGTTAGACCTTTCCCGCGGAGCTTTACGAAATCACCTCGGATATGCTCTTCAAGCCAAGTTCGGACTTCATCACAGAAATCTGTCTGAGCCTTTGTATATGAGAAATCCATTTAGTCCTATACCTTCATTCTTTAAAGCAAAATATTCCTACTTAGATTTCCGTCGTTGGAGAATCAGACGTTCTTCCTGCTCATCCAGTTCTTCAACCAGACGGAGATAGCGTTCAAAACGCAGTGGGTCTATTTCTTTCTCTTGAATTGCGGCCAATATCGCACAATCAGGTTCGACCTGATGAGTGCAATTCGAAAAGCGGCAATACGAAGCAACTTCGCTTATCTCAAAGAAAACTTTATTTAGAGCCTCTTTTGCATCCCAAAGCCCGATGCCTCTAATCCCAGGAGTATCGATCAGAATTCCGCCGCTTGGAATAAGCATTAGCTCTCGCGCAATAGTCGTATGGCGACCTTTGTTATCTCGGCTGCGAACTTCAGTCGTCTGCTGGACCGCTTCTCCAACCAGTTCATTTACAAGTGTCGATTTCCCCACTCCAGACTCCCCTAATAAAACTAAAGTCTTGTCTGGTGAAAGGAGCTCTCTCACTTCACTAATTCCAGTACCTGTAACGGAACTGGTTTGAATGGTAATAACATCTCGAATTTCCTGCTGAAGCTGATTCCAGCCTTCCGATATTCCCTGGTCGACTTTGGTAAGGATAAGGAGCGGGACAGCTTCACTATCTTGTGCCAAGATCAGGAATCTTTCTATTTTTGCGATATTGGCGGGACGATCTACAGAGCAGGTGATACCAACAAAGTCCACATTCGAGACAAGAACTTGTTCTTTTTCTTGTTCGGCAGGGTCCCTCCGTGAAATGGACGAATAGCGCGGAAGAATCGTTTCGATATGGAACCCAATATCGGGGTCATCTACAACGGTTATCCAATCACCAGTCGCTGGCGCTAAATCAATTGTTGTTCGTTGGCTGTCAGAAGCTACGCGCAACTCCCCTTCTTCTGTGAGGGCGTCTACCTCACCTCGGTCAACCCTCCGAACACGGCCCAACCTTGCTTTGCCAATCGATGCTGGCTGTTTCGATGCGTAATGCCGCCATCCTAATTGGTTAAGTAGCTTCATGACTCTGGTCTGAGGCTACCTTAGTTTTTGTGCAGTTCTTCGTTTAAACCTTGCCAACTAGAATTTTCGCCTCTATAAATTGCTTCTACTTTACCTGTTTGAGAATTACGGCGGAATAATAGGTCATTCTGACCTGATAACTCTGACCCCTTCACTACCGAACCGTCCGGACTCAAGACTAATGTTCCTGCAGTAACATAGAGTCCTGCTTCTACTATGCAATTATTTCCAAGGGATATACCGATACCTGCTTCTGCACCCAACAGGCAGTTCTCACCTATTGAAACAACTTCAGAACCTCCGCCAGATAAGGTTCCCATTATTGACGCTCCGCCACCGATATCTGACCCGTCACCTACAACAACTCCGGCCGAGATTCGCCCTTCAATCATTGATGCTCCGAGAGTACCTGCATTAAAATTACAGAATCCTTCGTGCATGACAGTAGTCCCATCCGAAAGGTGCGCTCCAAGTCTTACTCGGTTTGCATCGGCGATTCGGACTCCAGCAGGGATAACGTAGTCTGTCATTCGTGGGAATTTATCGAGGCCGTGGACTAGAACCTCCGTTCCCTCAGCTTTCAGCTGGGCCCTTATAACATTGAAACCTTCTACTTCGAACGGACCAAGATTGGTCCAAACACAGTTGGTAAGTTGACCAAATATCCCTGTCAGATCTATTCCGTGGGGCTTTACTAGTCTCGTCGATAGAAGGTGTAAACGAAGGTAAGTATCGACCGCATCAACTGGGTCATCAGTTAAGTCAGATATGAAACAAACAACCACAATCCGCTCTCCGTTAGGTGAATCAGTGTTTAGCGCAGCATCAAGAAGGGGTTGAATTATCTGCGTGGATTCTTCTGAGTAGCCGATGTTTTTTTCTGCGGATTCAAGAATCCCCTGGATGTCTCGCATAGATTTCTCTTCGAGCTCATATGATCCCGTCTTGCCCTTCCAATTAACTGCGTTCGCAGCTAAGGCACATGTGTACGGATCTGACCCCAGTTGTGGAGCGGGATAATAGACATCAAGGATATTCCCATCAGCGCTTTTTGTTGCAAGACCAATACCGAAGGCAAACGGGGTAGTGAAGTTTTCGATGTTTTGCTCAAGCTGCTTTTGATTTTCTTGAAGTTGTTCAAGGTTGCGGATTTCTACCATAGCAATGACGTTAGCGTGTAAATAGGATGCTTGGGACGTATGAGGTACCGTTATCTCGTGGATGCTAGGAACTTGAGGGGCATACAGAACGGATTAACTGATTCTGCCTCACCAGAAGTCTTGTTTATTGTTGCCGCTATTTCACAATATCTGGGTGCCGCACTAGCTTTTAGCATTTTCGATAATTTAGGAACGAGTACAGTTGCAACCTTGCGTGTACTCGGCGCTGCTTTAATTCTTATCCTGTTGAGACGATCTTGGCGACGTTCATTAAAAGACTTAGATATGTTTTGGACTGCATCATTTGGAATTGTGCTGGCAGGGATGAATCTATGCTTTTATCTTGCAATAGATAATCTTCCTTTAGGAAATGCAGTAGCGATTGAGTTCTTGGGTCCGATTGCAGTAGCAGCCGCTGGACATCGATCCGCAAGAAATCTGGTTGCGCTAATCGTAGCAAGCCTTGGAGTTCTCCTTTTGGCCCAAGTAACTTCTGAGGGGACAGTCACTGGCGTACTCTTTGCTCTGGCCGCAGGGACCTTATGGGGTTTCTATATCGTTTTAGGCAGCAAAGTTGCTAGGACAGGAGCGCATCTAGATGGACTAGGGATCGGCATGCTCATCGGTGGGTTAGCTATATTCCCGAGTTCTCTTCATACAATAGATCGTGCATTTGACTCTCCGCTGCTGATGTTGGTCGCTCTGTCAACCGGAGTTCTAGGGAACGTGATCCCATATGGAATAGATCAGCTAGTATTTCGACGAATCTCAAAAACGAGATTCGCATTCTTACAATCCTTACTTCCGGCAACAGCCGCGTGCGTTGGCATACTGGTACTTCGGCAAAAGACTTCCATAGGCGAGCTTGTAGGAATTAGTTTAATTATCTTTGCTATTGGGCTCAGAGGAAAAGAAGATTAGCTAGTTTAAGCTTCTAGAATTCTTCGAGCTTGCTTAGCTAACGCCTCGTCAATCATTTTGCCACCATAAACAGCCGAAGCTGATCCTTGTGAGACAGCAAGGTCATAGACCGTCAACAATTCNTTAGCGCGATTCACTTCTTCCTGAGAATAAGAAAACGATTGATTTGCAAGGGATACTTGTGAGGGATGAATACAAAGCTTCCCTGAGAATCCTAACGCCCTCGCCTGATAGGCTTCTTTTGTAAATCGTTCGTCGTCAGAGAAATCCGTTACGATTTGATCGATCACTGGAACTCCCGACAATCGGCTTGCCATTCCCATTTGGGATCTAGCTAGGAAGACTTCATCATTGTCAGCTGTCCGAAAACCGCCTAAATCCAAGATATAGTCCTCAGCGCCAAAATATGCGGCAATAACCGATGTGCTTGAGAGGATATCAGTAGCGGATACCACCCCGAGAACAGTTTCGATTCCAACAATGATCTTGCTTTCGACATTGTTTTGCGAAAGCATTTTCTCTGCTTCCTTTAGCTCTTCCAGGCTGTTGATCTTTGGAATAACGACACAATTCACTTCTGCGGGGAGCGCTTGAATATCAAGCTCAAAATGTGATGAGGATATTGGATTGACTCTAGGAAAGACTACGAGACCCTTCGTTTGTTCCGAACCAGTGAACTCCTGAAAATTCTTGCGTGCATTCTCTTTCTCTCCATTAGGGACGGCATCTTCAAGATCGACGATGGCTGCATCGGGCTGGATATCTGGAAGTTTTCTAAGAAGTTCAGATTTATTTCCTGGAGCGAACAGCATACTCCTGAATCTTTGCATCATTGAAGCTCCTTAATGTCTCTGAAATAGTCTAACGCTTCTGGAT
>PAEG01000014.1 GCA_002703045.1 Acidimicrobiaceae bacterium | reverse complement strand
GCACATAGTTTGCATGATGCTCTAGCTCTGTTAGGACAATTGCATCGCCATCATTGAGGTGTTCTCGACCCCAAGTATTAGAGATAAGGTTCATGGCCTCTGTCGCATTCTTTGTGAATACAACCTCTTGCCTTGAATTAGCGTTAATAAAGGACGTTACCTTATCTCGAGAGTCTTCAAGAATAGCAGTTGCTTCATTTGCGAGTTGATACGAGCCTCTATGGACGTTTGCATTAAATTGTCGGTAGTAGTCTTCCATTGCGTCCATCACAGAAACTGGCTTCTGAGAGGTGTTTGCAGAGTCAAGATAGATAAGTGGCTTTCCATTAATATGCCTCTGAAGCACGGGGAAGTCCTTCTTTATTTCCGTGACGTCAATGGTCATAACCACTCCTCGTAACCTTCGGCATCGAGTTGCTCAACTAACTCAAAACCACCGCTCTTGACAATCTTGCCATCAATTAAAACATGTACATGATGGGGCTGTAAGTGATCCAAAAGTCTTTGATAGTGCGTTATGGTTAGAACAGAGATGCTCGGGTTCTCGTCCATGATTTCTTTAATTCCGGTGGCAACAATTTGAAGAGCATCAATATCAAGCCCAGAATCAGTTTCGTCGAGGACGGCAAATTCAGGTTCAAGTAAAGCCATTTGCAGGATTTCATTTCGCTTCTTCTCACCTCCAGAAAATCCTTCGTTTAGGTACCGGTCAGCAAACTCAGGATCAATATCCAGCCGTTTCATCCAAACAAGCATTTGTTTTCGGAGGCTAAGAACAGACATCTCCTTTCCAGTTCTGGCTTCAACTGTTTGTCTTAGAAAGTTGAGGACGCTGACGCCTGGAAACTCTTGTGGGTATTGGAACGCAAGGAACATTCCCGCCTTTCCGCGATTGTCGGCGCTCCACTCGGTAACATTTTCACCCTTAAATAGAATCTCCCCTGACTCTACTATGTACTCTGGAGAGCCTAATAAGGCCGAAGCTAGGGTAGATTTTCCGCAGCCATTCGGACCCATCAAAGCATGGATCTCTCCCTCAGCAATCGAGAGATTCACTCCATTTAGTATCCCGCTTCCATCCTCTGCTTTAACATGAAGATCTTGGATTTCGATTAACGATTTGGCCATCACTGAAGTGTATCCCTTTGGCTAATTAACCCTATTCCAAAAAGACTAATTATCTTGCTACCAGCCTCTATCAACCCATTCATCAAGATGAGGTCGCTCTGCGCCAATAGTGGTCTCATCTCCGTGACCTGGCAGGACAAGAGTGTCAGCGTTCAGTGTGAATAAACGGCGATCAATAGATTCAATTATCTTTGTGAAGTCGCCTCCTTCAAATTGCGTTGCTCCTGGACCGCCTGGAAATAAAGTATCGCCTGAAAAGATGATTGGACGATCTTGTATACGGAAACATATCGATCCAGGGGTGTGGCCGGGGGTCAAGATAGTGTGGAGCCTGAGTCGCCCTACTTCGATAACTGATTCATCTTCTAAAATTTCATCGTAGCTATCTAGCATGTGGGCATCTTCTTGAGTGACAAAAACTGAATATCCAGCATCACGTACATGGGGAACTGCCTGAATATGGTCCCAATGCCCGTGTGTTTCAAGGACTTGTTTAACCCCTAGATTCTTGCAGAGGTCCAACAGCCGTTCGTGTTCATTGGCAGCATCGATTAAAGCCCCTTCGCCTGTTTCGGTGCACCGTAAGACAAAAACATTATTATCCATAGGGCCGACTACGACTTTGTGAATTTCTATTCCTGAATCCTCAAAAAATAATGTGCTCATAATCCTTATTCTACAAGTCACTGCAGCTAGAGTGCTGCCTTTTCAACTCTGAACGGCTAACGTCTATTTTGAGATGTGGGTGTATATATCTATAGCGTCGGTAACAGTAATTACTTTGGCATGGTTTTTTGTTGTGATGGTGTCAGCAAGACTTCGACAAACCCCTGCTCAAACAGTGCTCGACATTGAAGAAGCTGTTGAATTCATAGCTGATAATCTTCCCAAAGAAGTCTCAATGCGCGTGACACATGATGAAGTTAGACTCCTGCTCAGATGGCAAATAACGTATTTTCGCAAGCGCGGGGTGGCAAGCTACGGCGGTATAGATGCCGAAGCTGAAGCGGCTGCATCCCGAAATAAGACAGTCATCGCACATGAAGATGACCTCCTCGACGAACTCATTAGTAGATCCCAAAAATCTAGTCTAGGGCTAGAGGTAGTGGACATTGTCTGTGTTGTTGATTTAGGGATTCAATTCTTGGAAAATATTGGTGCTATTGGGAATCAAATTTCCGAAATAAATGATGGGTAAACCACGTTGAGCTAGAAACGAAAATTTGTTAATGAAACATCGGCGCGCAGTCGAAACGGAAGCTAGGCTCATTTTCACCAACGAAAGGAGGTGGTCCAACTGAGTAGTAATATTTNTGGGACCTTGGAGGTGGCCAGCTACTAAGCGGCCCCTGGACCAAGATGTAAATATCAACTGGTCACCCGCGAACAANGCGGTCAGGTTCAGGTCCCACCTGATTTGGTTTGTTTTACCTAAACGCAGTTCGTGATCCAGGATTTAAATTTGGGGAGATGAGAATCTCCCCAAATTTGTCATTGAAAGCGTTCGTCANTGTACTTTCTAGTATCTAAAATAGTTCTCGGAGGTTTCCTATGAAACGACCNGTAAGAGTAGAACATTTCCGTTGGTTAGGGGATAAGCGTAACCAACGCGTCTACGACCTTGACGAGGTCATAGACGAATCAGTTGTAGACGAACTAATGGCATCGGAGCAGTATTTAGTTTTTGGGCCGGATACTCTCGCTGAAGCCCGTAACCGCGGTTACCGGCAAAGGAACATATAGGCACAAGCATTGGCATATGTCCTCGACTCTAATGGGCTTTCGCTAACCGGGCACCTTGCTACTCCTAGCCGTGTAGGAATATCAGGAACAGCAGGGCTAGTGATTTGCCACGGGTTCCCTTCAGGGGCGAGTCAAGGAGTAGATGACGATAGGTCATACTATGACTTTGCTGATCTCGTGGCGAAAACACTTGGTTGGATTGTGCTCGCGTTCACGTATAGAGGTTGTGGCGGGTCAGAAGGAGAATTTTCAATGCAGGGATGGCTCGATGACACAATTAGCGCAGCAAAGGATTTAAAAAATAACCCACAAGTGAACTCAGTCTGGCTTGCGGGTTTCGGTACAGGCGGAGCTTTGGCAATCACTGCTGCAAGCCTAACTGAAGAAATTAGTGGAGTAGCCGCTATCTCCGCTCCTTCAGATTTCCGCGATTGGGCTCAAGATCCTGATCAATTATTACAGTACTCGCGAACTGTGGGAGCTATCTCTGATCCGAATTTTCCTAAAGACGAAGCTTCGTGGGCTGCAGAGATTGACTTAATTAGGCCAGTAGAAGCTGCCGGGGAAATAAACAAAAAGCCTCTGCTAGTTGTGCACGGAGCAAGCGACCAAGTCGTTCCTTCATTCGATGCGCGAGTTTTGGCTGATTCACATGGTGATGCAGATTTACGGATTATTGACGGAGGTACACATAGACTGCGATTTGACCCCAGAGCTTCTGCAATAATAATTGGATGGCTAGATCGAACGTACCGTTTGAGAACAAAAGACATGACTTCTGACCAGTTCTCGATATCAGAGAGAGAATCATGAGAACACGAGTTTTCACTGATGGTTCATGTAGCGGGAACCCAGGACCAGGAGGATGGGCATGGATTATTCCCAATGGAAGTTTCGCTGCTGGCTATTCCCCCGATACTACGAACCAAAGAATGGAGTTAACCGCTGCTATCGAAGCTGTCACTACATTAAAGGGCCCCTTGGAGATAGTCAGTGACTCTACATACGTAGTCAACTGCTTTAGNGATAGTTGGTGGAAAGGATGGNTACAGCGNGATTGGANAAATAGCCAACGAAAACCTGTAGCAAATAAGGACCTGTGGGAACCTCTAATCGCGGAATATCAAAATAGAGATCTATTATTCACATGGGTCAAGGGTCACGGTGGAGATCAGTGGAATGACTATGCTGACCGCCTCGCTGTCGAAGCAGGGTATCTCCAGGCCGACAGGACAGGGTCCCAGCCGCCAGATGACATAATCTTGCCTTAAGCTTCCCATGCTGTAACATTTTTGAGCTATTCGCTCAAACTGCACTACGGTAATCAAGGAAGCTAGTGAGGTGAAAATGCCATATCCACAAGAAGTAATTGACCTGGGCGAAAAAGTAAAAAATTGGGGCCGATGGGGGGATGATGACGAGCGGGGGACCGTGAATTATATTACGGATGAAGTCCTTCGAGAAGCAGTAAAGAGCATTCGAAGTGGCAAGCGATTCTCTCTGGCTTTTCCACTAAAGCAACAAGGTGGCTTACAGCTCGGATCAATGCCTGGACGTATAAACCCTTTACGAACAATGATTCAACTTAATACTCCAGTTATCGGTGACCCATCCCTTTTTTGCACCAGTGATGATGTCGTTACTATGGGGCTTCAAGCCGCAACACATTGGGATGGATTATGTCATGCNAGNTGGAATGGAAAGATNTACGGAGGGCGTGATGCAACGACAATNACATATGACGGNGCATCTNTCTGCGGAATCGAAAAGATCGAAACCCTAACTAGCAGGGGTGTTCTNNTAGATATTGCCGAGCTATTAGAAGTNGAAGAACTACCTGGAGGGCACGCAATCACCTACGACGATTGTGTTAACGCAGAAGAGCGACAGGGCGTAAAAGTNCGNAGTGGNGATATTCTCNTGCTTCGGACGGGAATGATGGCGAAAGCTAGAAAAGGCGATGTAGTTTCTTATGGAAGCGGAACACCGATTGAAGGNTCGCCCATGCCNGGNTTCCCTGGAGTTGGTCTAGGGGCCGTCGAGTTCTTCTATGAACGAGAAGTAGCCGCAGTTGCNACAGACACTATTACTTTTGAAGTAATGCCATGGGATCCCACCGTTCCAGGAGCCATACTACCAATACATTGCATCAACCTTGTCATGATGGGGTTAACACAGGGGCAGAACTTTGACCTAGAGGAACTTTCTCTTGACTGTAAACATGACGGTCAATATGATTTTCTCCTCGAAGCTAGCCCTCAGCCCTTTGTAGGAGGAATTGGTTCACCAGTGAACCCTGTGGCTATTAAATAACACAGTGAACGGCTACACCATTTCAGCATGGTCTGCCATTTCAAGCATTTCCCTATCTCCAGAGGAATTCCCGTATGCCCATAGCTCGATACTTTCACTCTTGAGGAGTTTTTTTAAGCGTCTTGCTTTTTCAGGGCCTCGGATATTTACTCCTTCCATCGCCCCTGTTAAACGGCCAAAAGAAGAAATCATTTCAACGGCTATAACGTGATCAAANCCTAAAGCTGAAGCCGCAGGTCTTGCATAGCANCCCAAAGAGCCGGTGACTAGAACAAGCTGATGTCCTCTGTTCTTATGGAATTCGATATGTTTGAGAATTTCACTACGGTATAACTGCGGGAGCGTTGACGCATAGGCACCTCCGTCTGTTTCGAATTTCTCAGAGGAGTAATCGTAAAAGAGCTCATTGAGGGTAGCCTCTTTCAAGATGTTCCGAAAGTTTCTATTCCCCGCACGCAACGAAGCCTTGCATGTCGCTTTCGTTAGTTTCGACAGGCCGTACTTCCTAAGGAAGGGGAGAAGTGTGTCTCGTTTTGTTATCGTGCCATCAAAGTCAAACGCTGCCACGATTTGTTTGTTCATTGCTTGAGCATAAACCTTTCAAGATGCTCTAAGGTCTCATTCATACAAGGGACATGTGAAGAAGGGTATCCACATAGTTCGATCATCTTCGGCCAAATAGCCTCTCCCCAGTCAAAGGTTTCTGTCACTACTGTGCCATCGGGNCCATCAGAAAGTTGATACCTCCATCTGTGCTTCCCGAANTGCGACCAGGCGATCAGGGNATCTTTTTCNTATTCGACAACGGTGTTCGTTATCCGGTATGGGATATTCCAAGTTTTCATTTTGATCTTAAAAGTATCGCCGAGGCAAAGCTGATCTGGCCCACGTATCTTTCCCCGAACCGTTCCNGATCCGTCTATTTCAGCATGAAGAAAAGGATTNGCTAACACATNNAAAATCTCGGACCGTTGTGCTGGAATAACCCTACTNACAGANACATTTTTTTCAGATTTTNCTTTTGAAGAATAGTTTTTCATGGTCTAAGTATCTCATTAAGGGCTATATCGATCGAAGGATGCTTGAATTGAAATCCGCCGTCAANGGNGACAGANGGAAGTGCTCTCGTGCTNGTAAATATNAGCTCTTGAGCGAGTTCTCTGCCAGCAAGTAGCATGGGGCCGAACTTTGGTACTGNAACTGCCGTNGGTTTTCCTAAAGCTGNCCCTAANGCTTTGGTGAATTGAGCGTTNCTAACCGGTTCAGGAGCNGTNAGNTTCACGGGGCCTTGGATATCGGCTNAAAGTAGCCATCCGATAAGNCGGACCTCATCCTCTAAAGTAATCCAGCTCCAGTACTGATTGCCATTTCCNAGTTTTCCTCCCAGTCCCAGCTTAAATAAAGGGAGTATTTTTTGTAGCATCCCNCTTTGAGGGTCAAGGACAATTCCTGTTCGCAAATGGGTTACTTTAATACCAGCTTCTTCAGCTGATGTAGTTGCTGTTTCCCAATCAGCTGCAACCTCTGCAAGAAATCCACTACCTTTAGGTGATTTCTCATCAATTTGATTACTGCCACAATCTCCATAGAAGCCAGTAGCAGAACCACTTAGAAAAACAGCTGGAGGCGAATCCAGCTCAGACAGAGTCCTAGCAATTAACTCAGTACCCTCTACTCTACTGGAGTAAATTTCCGTCTTTTGTCGTTTCGACCATCGACGGTTTCCGATGCTCTCACCGGCAAGATGAATCATTGCATCGATTCCCTCCAAGCCTTGGCTTTCTATCAAACCTTCAGATGGATTCCAATAGACGTCGGCACGATCCCTATTACGGGAAATACAAATTACTTCATGCCCCATTTCACGCAAATGTGCACCTACTGCACTGCCGATCGTTCCCGTAGCACCTGTAATCGCAACAATCATTCAAATCCTCCAGCGCTATTCCTGCTTGTATTTAATGCTTGCACATCCTCAGCGAAAGCAAGTAGCCCAAAGAGAAAATTTAAGAGAAATTTCGAGTTTTTCGCCTATATCCATTAAGCATGCTAAAAAATTAAGAGAAACGTGAGGTTTCATGGAAGACTCTCAACCCTCTACAGCGGCTAAAAGATTAAAGAAGGTCGATCCAAAATATTTTGGCGGTGTTGTATCTTTAGTCGTCCTCCTGCTCTTTGTTTTTCAAAATACAGAAAAGACGCAAGTAGAGTTTCTTTGGTTAGATATAACCATGCCTCTCTTTCTTTTACTGATATTAACTTCCGGACTAGCTAGCTTGATCGCTCTTTTGCTTCAGCGATTGAGTCGGAAACGAAGAAGTTCTCGAACTTCGAGTTGAGTTGATGTCATCTTCTGGCAAAATGAGGTATGGACAAAGAAGACTCTACCAATACGCCTGAACCTGACTTTGATGCAACTCAGGGGGCAGAGAAGAAGAAACCTAAAGGTACAGGCGCTGTCGTTCTTGGTGCGGCCATGATTGCAATAGGGGAAATCCTCGAGCCAGAGAAGACAACAGTCGAGATCGTCCAGACGAACGACGACCCTGAACCGGATTTACCATTCGATCTTGACTTTGGAGATCTACCACCGTTGAGCTAAGCCAAGTTTCTGCTTTTNAGATATCTCGGACTTCTACTACAAATTTAATCTTCTGGAAAAGTCGCTTTGCCAACGTCTGTCGGGGTCGATATTTTGACGAATGGATTTCCACTCATCTAAATCCGGATACATTTTAGGAACTAGTTCTGGGTCTAGTCTTGCATCCTTAGCTAAGTAAATCCGTCCTCCTGCTTGCATCAACTCCTGATCTAGGGCATCTAAAAATCCATAAATCCTCTTGTAGTTTGCAGGGAAATCAACTGCAAGTGTCCAACCCTGCATGGGAAAGGATAAAGGAGCCTGGTTCGAAGCCCCTAGTTTTTTTAGTACCACAAGGAAGGCAGGAACTTTTGCTTTTTTTATTGAATCGATGACATCGAAAAGCGTATGTTCTGCAACCTCAGGGACAGCTATTTGCCATTGGATAATTCCAGATTTTCCATATAGCCGGTTCCAATTTCTAACCTTATCGAGCGGATGCATAAAGGTAGACAGTTCGGTTTTTCTAATAGTCTCGGTCTTGCCGGCTGACAGGAANCTAAGAGAATTGTATGCCTTGACTGTAGAACGGCGAAGAAACGTATCAGCAAGGTGGTTTGGTAGAGGGAGGGTAGGTTTTGCTGTATATGAGAATTCGGGATGTGGGTTGGATATCTCATGATTTGCTGTTTCTAATATTCCACGGCCAAAGTTATTTTTCGAGATGAGATCTAGCCACGCAACGCTGTATTCGAATCTGTTGACTTGTGANTTCATNGNTTCGAATAAGTCAGAAAAATTTCCGAAGCTTTTTCTGCTTACTTGAACTTTGCTAGANCGAATTCGGCTTAATTGGATTGTTGCTTCGATAACAATTCCAGTCAGCCCTAAGCCCCCCATAGTCGCCCAGAAGATGGAGGCTTCTTCAGTTTTACTGCATCGGATCGTCTCTCCATCTGCAAGCATTAAAGTTATTGATTTGATGTGGCTGGCGATAGAAGATTTTCGATAATGATTCTTTCCATGGATGTCCGCTGCTATTGCTCCNCCAATNGTAACGAAACTAGTTCCTGGGACTACTGGCATAAACCAACCGAGGGGGACTACTCGCTCAAGNAGTTCNGCGAAAGTTANNGAAGACNNNACTGTTATGAGCCCATTTGAATTTGGGTTTTCAATATTTCCCTCNCTNANTAATGGTNGGATAACNTCTCCATCGCTGTTCATAGGCTGGTCTCCATANCTCATACCTGATCCTCNGGCTATGCCACCGCTATTNCCAACTGATTCAATTATTTCTCTTAAATCATCGANAGATTNAGGTTCTCTTAAATAAGATTCTGAACNCNTTACGTTTCCCCAAGTTCCTAGNTCAGTCTTATCCATATATTGCGACTCCGTATGTTAGNGCCCAGAGGANAGACAATACNAAAAGCCAAAAGTCACTTAGTACCGTACGCACCGGATCCTCTCCAAAGCCAGTTTGAAGCNGNAATCGGTATCGAAGCAGTNCCAAAGTGAAAAGAAATAATGACACTAGNGANTAGCTAGTTTGAGTATTTCCTGATTGGCCTAGCCAAAATCCGTATGTGATAACTGCAAGCGAGGATGACAGTGCCATCAAAGNCTCAAGTATTTTCAACGAGTAGAACNTAAGNACCAAACGTGACATATGGGTTNGATATGTAGANAACTCGGCGAACCTTTTACCAGCTACTAGAAAAAATGATGTGGAAGAGACCAAAGTGATGAACCAGAANGANAGTGGGATGTTCGTAGGCATGCCACCAGCAGCAGCTCGAAGGACAAATCCTGATGNGACAAGNATTANCTCTATNTATGGAAGTTCTTTTAGCTTTACCGAATATANGAAATTAACGAAGATNTAGACNCCGAGGCAAATCCCTAGACCTGNAGANAGGAGNAANCCTAATNCCANAGAAGTTATAGAAAAAACTGNGATTATTCCGACTAAAAATTGAACTGANACTTCGCCATTTGCTATCGGCCTTTGCGCCTTTTGGGTATGTTGTTTGTCNGCTTCGATGTCACACAAGTCATTAAAAAAATAGACACTCACCGAAACGAGAAGAAATAGAAAAGCGGCACCCGAAGTCCTAAATAGGGTGCTCCCATTATCGATTTCCCCTGCTGCCANTGGGGCAGCAAATATTAATAAATTTTTAAGCCACTGGTGTGGCCTTGCGGCAATGAGATAAGGNCTCAAGCGCTGCATTTAGATTNAANGTTTAAGNAATTTGATGGCCTANCACGAGGGGGTATAAGTGANTGGCTTCCCTTAATTTCANATGTGTTCATATTNAAAGTNCCTNAGNTNCCCATCCCAAAATATGTGNCNNAAATGANACGTATTCACTCTATNTAGTTTCNCANGTGAGGAATAATGNTAAATTTCTTCNTCTGTCTAGGTGCACTTCATGATACGCCACTATGGTCTACCACGTATATGAGTACGCGAATGTTGATCATTGTTTCTCTTGTTTGTGGACTAGTGATACTTTTGGCATTTACTACACAAGTTCTAATAGCATCCTAAATTTAGTGCTGCTATTTGAATAATTAGTTGATCGTTGTAGCGATAGGATTTGGACATGGAAGATACAAAGTCTCACTTTGATCTGGTGATAGTAGGTGGAGGCCCTGGGGGGTACGGCGCAGCTCTATATGGCGCAGCTGCTGGGCTCGATGTGGCACTAGTGGAAATGGGGAAACTAGGTGGCACATGTCTTCATGTTGGTTGCATCCCCGCCAAGGAATTGCTGGAGACAGCATCGGTCCTTCGCACAGTCCGCCAAGCCGAAGAGTATGGTGTCAAAGCAGGTGCCCCCGAATTAGACATGTTGCAACTCATGAACCGGAAACAGGGGGTAATCGATACTTTAACTGCAGGCGTGGAAGGGCTGTTAGCAAGAAGGAGCGTAACGGTTTTTTCAGGGGTTGGAGAGTTGGCCGGTGACAAACAAGTAAAAATTTCAGCTTCAGATGATAGTGGGAAAGTTATTTCTGGAGACAATATTATTTTGGCTAGTGGTTCCAAGCCTAGATCGATATCGGGATTTGAAGTTGATGGAACGCTAGTCGTAACTTCGGACCAATTACTTTCCCTTACTAAAGTTCCTTCGAGAGCAGTTATTATTGGCGGAGGGGCCATCGGAGTTGAATTTGCCTCAGCCTTAAATGACTTTGGCTCAACTGTCACTATTGTTGAAGCGCTCCCCCAAATACTTGCCGGCTGTGATAAAGATATTGCGAAAGTGGTACACAGGTCATTTCAGAAAAGAGGAATTGGTATTCGTACAGGAGTTTCGGTTGAAGGCCATACTCCTGATTCGGATATGACCACTATTTTGTTAAATGACGGAGAAAAAATCGAAGCAGACCTAGTGGTTATCTCAGTAGGAAGAAGGCCATACTCCGATTTACTCGGATTAGAGAATGCAGGAATTAGTGTCGACAAGAGGGGTTTTGTTCCGGTCAATGATTTCTGCGAAACTCAGTCTTCTGGTATCTATGCCATTGGCGACCTAATAGATACACCCCAATTAGCTCATGTTGCATTTGCTGAGGCGATATTAGCGATCAAACGCATATGCCGAGAGGATGTAACTCCGGTTGATTATGCAAAAGTACCATGGGCGATCTACTGCCACCCCGAAGTAGCTTTTGCAGGACTTAGTGAGGTAGAAGCGATCGAAACGGGATACGAAGTCGAAGTATCAAAGCATCGATACTCGGGCAATGGGCGTGCCATGATCGTTGGGGATACAGATGGACTGGTTAAAGTTGTTGCAGAAAAACTTCCCGATGGGACATTAGGGCAAATACTGGGAGTCCATATGGTAGGACCTTGGGTTACAGAGCAGTTGGGGCAAGGCTATTTAGCAGTTAACTGGGAAGCTACCGTTGCTGAAGTGGCTGAATTCATCCAGCCGCATCCCACATTAAGTGAACTTTTCGGTGAAACGGTCATGTCTCTAACTGGCAGAGGGCTTCACGGTTAGTCGACCTTCAGAAGTTTTACCAGCTGCCGCCGCCACCGCCCCCACCGCCGCCGCCATCAAAACCTCCACCAAAATCTCCGGACCATCCAGAATCGGATGATGAAGAAGAGGAAGGGGAGTATTGTGTTGTGCGAACATCGTAACTGCTATTAAACGCATAGGTGGCAAACAGATAATCGTCCGAGATCAGATCCTCGTCGGAGTGGAGGTGAGATGATTGCTGGAATGCGCGTTTCCACGAATCTACCTCACCAAGAGAAACCGCCCAGGCAGTGTACTCACGGAGGAGTCCGTTTTCAGCTGCTGATTCAACATGTTTCGCTTCAGATTGACTGAGGAATTTCCTAAAGCCTTCTATCTGGATCCAAAGCCCGGTCCCCTTAGGAGTTCGAACAGCTAGTTCCCAAGCGCGGTAGCAGACTGCTATTAATGAGCCGAAAATAATAGTTGAGATGATAGTCCAAGGATCAAACACTCGAATAGGTGCGTTATGAGTAGTGAATCCGGCCCAAATGAAAACAGCAAAGGTTATTGGAATTGCGATCCAGCCAATAGCTTTAGTTCTAGAAAATGACCAAAGATTGCTTTCCCACATCCATGTATTTAGGTCATTTTCCAGTTTTTCCCAACCAGAAGTAAATGCTTTGTCATACTTTCCTAACTCCACTTCCTCTCGACCATCAAAAATCGTATCAAGCGTTCCAGCGCTACGCTGCGAGAACTTGTCGATTAGGACTCTGTTGCCATTATCTTCAGCAAGCTCAATTTCACCGCTTATGGCTCGTTCAAGGAGCCAAGCAGTTTTATGGTCCTCCTTTACGGATTCTTCCAAAAGAATGCCACCTTGGTGGGCAGTAATTCCTTCAGGAGGGCTAAAGCTTAGGGTAACGAGTTCGGAAAGTTTTCCTGTGTCAGCTCTTGAAATATCGCCCTCTCCTTCGTTGAATACTGACTCAACAGCGCTTCCTGTCCTTACTTTGTCTCGCCCAAGGAGTCTCAACGCCCAGACAGATATGCCCCCGCCGAAAAGGGTGGCTCCGATGGCAATAAGGCCGATGAAGATGAAAGTCAGATCTCTCCCCGCTTTTGGTGCATTCGGGGGTTGATTGAATTCGGGAAGATTTTCGATGTTTTGACCTAATTCTCCTTGGATGTTGACTCCTTGAGAAGGGCGTAGGCCATCAATTTGAACGAACAAATGACCCGGTGCGATTTGGACTATTTCACATGAGCCTGTATCGAAAAGACTTACAATCTGACACTTAGGGTTTTCGATTTCGAATAGGGAAATTACTTGAATCTGCGCAGCGTCTATGGGTCGATTCCAACCCGTACCAACCGCATTCCAATTAAGCAACGAATTCTGAAGATCTGAAATAGTGTCCAGAGAATAACTAAGTTCGTATCTATGATTGCCAGTAATGGTTATATTTGGATTTCCTATCCGAATTCTTAGCTCGCCGTTATCACAATTGAATCCACAATAAATTGTCCAGATGGATGGGGCTGAAGGCGACTCGATGCTGATGATCTCTTCCTCCAATAGGCCTGGGACGTCTCGGTAAATTCCTCGCCTGCTTTCATTTCCGAAGTCGTAGTCGATTACCTCACGAACAACAGTTGATTCTTCGTTGCTGATTTCAGCCACGGTCCAATAATTATCGATCTTTTCTATTGGTTTGGCGAAGACGATTAATCCTGCGCTGAGTCCTGCGAAGATAGCAAACCCTAGGATCGGATACCAGGAGTTTTTCCTTCGTTTTTCTGTATAAGTAGCCATTATGCTTTTTGGTTAACTTCTACGGGTTCGGAGGAATCACCATAAGAAAAGTATTCTCGCATCTCGAATTTAAACATTCTTGCAAAAATACTAAAAGGCAGAATCTGCAGTTGGTTATTAAATTCAAGAGTGACATCGTTATAGTATTGGCGCGCATACGCTAAGAGGTCCTCGGTTTCTGACAACTCTTCTTGAACCTTGATGAAGCTGCCACTTGCTTCTAGATCAGGGTATGACTCAGCAACGGCAAAAACCTTCTTTAAACATTCGGTGACTGAGTTATTGCTATCTGCCAGTTGGGCTCTTCCTTCAGTAGAGATGGCAGTTGCTCTAGCCAAAGTAATATCCTCAAATGCTGCTTTTTCGTGAGCTGCGTATCCTTGAGCAACCTTCACTAGCGCTGGTATTAGGTCATATCTACGATGGAGTTGGACGTCGATAGCCGCCCATGCATTCTCAGTTGTATTTCTTAATCGAATAAGTCTGTTATATATAAGAGCTATAGAGAATAAAACGGCAGATACTACGATGAGTACGATCCAAACAACCATTAGACTCCTATATATAGGGTGCAGCCCAAATACTAGACTTAAAGCTGTGCACGCGAAAGTACAGAGCCTCAATTGAATGTTTTGACGAAAGATAAAGAATACAGAATGATGGAAGATGCTTTACCGCTTCCATTGCAAGTTCGATGGTTAGGAAAAGTTCGATACCGCGATGCACTTGCTGTCCAAGAAAGCCTCTTTGAAGCCAGGCCAGAAAACTATTTACTGCTCATGGAGCATTTTCCTGTCTTTACTCTTGGGGTGAATGGCGACGAATCGAACATACTTGTAGAACCTTCAGAGATTGGAGCCGAGGTTATCCGCATCAAACGAGGTGGAGATGTAACCTACCATGGCCCAGGGCAACTAGTCGGATATCCAATACTTACTGTTCCAGGCAAGCGTGGCGGAGGTATGGCTGACACCTCGGCGTACGTTAACTCTGTAGAGCAACTAATCATCGACGCATTAGAAGAACTTGGCCTTCCAAATTGCGGTCGAATAGCCAAATATCCAGGGGTATGGGTGGACCCAAATGGAAACTCGCCAAGAAAAGTAGCTGCCATAGGAGTTCGTCTTTCGAGAGGGCGGTCAATGCATGGCTTTGCAATAAACATTAAGCCTGACATGTCGTATTTTGACGCTATCGTCCCTTGCGGCATTAAAGAAATGGAAGTTACATCACTTCATCAAGAGGGCCTTAGTCTAAACCTTAAAGAAGTAACGGACGTGATCTCTGAGTTAGCCGCTGCAAGGTGGGCAGAGGGAAGATTAGATCGATCCGACGTAGCATGGAGAATTCGAAGCCAAGACCTAAGCCCCTTTACTAGAGGAGAAGGGCCTGGAAGTCGGAAACTTAATGTGAGTTCTGCAAATTACAGCGCTAACTCAACGGAATCTCTGACGGCTACCAAAGTCCAATTAAAACGCAAGCCCGAATGGATGAAAGTAAAGGCGGAATTCGGGCCAGAATACAGAAAAATAAAGCAAACAATGCGAACGAACCAGCTTGTTACTGTCTGTGAAGAGGCAGGGTGCCCCAACATATATGAATGCTGGAAAGACGGGACAGCTACATTCATGATCCTTGGGGATAGATGTACAAGAGCATGCGGCTTTTGCCTTATCGATACACAAAAGCCCTTCCCTCCAGACTTTGATGAGCCTCAGCGTGTAGCGGATGCGGTCAATTCGATGGGCCTAGATTATGCAGTGGTTACGATGGTCGCACGAGATGACCTTCCGGATGGAGGAGCCCAACAAGTCGCTAACACTGTTGCAGCTATTCGTAAAACAAATCCCTCTACAAGCATTGAAGTTTTAATTTCAGATCTTAAAGGTAGCCCCGATGATCTCGAAAAAGTTTTTGCTAGTAGCCCAGATGTACTAAATCATAATGTTGAAACAGTGCCCAGACTTCAGAGAACTGTCAGGCCATCTGCGAGTTATACACGAAGTCTCGCAGTTCTTTGCCATGCGAAGCAACATGGCTTAATAACAAAAACATCAATTATGTTAGGGCTCGGAGAAACAGAAGAAGAAGTCCATATTCTGTTAAAAGATTTAAGTCGAATCGGTGTAGATATCGTAACTCTCGGCCAATACCTATCACCAACCTCTAATCATCTCCCTGTTGAACGGTGGTGGACCCCCGAAGAGTTCCAAGATTTTAAGATCTATGGCGAGTCGTTAGGTATTGCCCATGTTGAATCTAGCCCACTTACAAGAAGTAGCTACCATGCCAAGCAATCCCAAATTTCTGTTCGTGAATCATGAATATTCGAGAGTTAAGTAAAGCCGAAAATATCCTGAGTTTTGTCAAAGAGAAAATCAACGTACCATAAAATTATGTTTATTGATCGCATAAAAGACGTTCGACATGTCATGGAAGATAATGAAGTTGAAGCCCTTTTATTATCAGTAGGAGCCGACTTACCTTACTTTACGGGGTATGAAGCTATGCCACTTGAAAGACTAACAATGCTTGTTCTGCCAAGAGAAGGACAAGCAAAATTAATTGTTCCCGCCCTAGAGGCCCCAAGAGTGCAAGAACAACCAGAAATATTTTCACTTCGTCCATGGAAAGAGTCGGAAGATCCTATCGCAATACTTGTGGAAGAATTAGGAGCGTCAAGATCGGTCGCTGTGGGGGACACTACATGGACCCGTTTCACAATCGAACTTCTCAATCAGTTACCTAATCTCAGGCTGTCGAGAGCAAATTCGATTACTAGTATCATAAGGTCAAAGAAATCGCCAGACGAGATAAAACGGCTTAAGAAAGCAGCTTCGGCTGTAGATCGAATCGCAGCTAGATTGCAAAGTGGCGAAATTCAATTGATCGGAAAGTCTGAGAGTCAAGTGTCTAATGAACTTGGAGCTCAAATTCTGGAAGAAGGGCATCATAGGGTTAATTTTGCCATTGTTGCCGCAGGGGAAAACGCCGCAAGTCCTCATCATGAAGCCGGTCACAGAATAATCCAAGAAGATGAAATTGTCCTCTGCGACTTCGGGGGTACATGGATCGGAGAGGACGGTGTTGGATATTGTTCAGA
>PAEG01000013.1 GCA_002703045.1 Acidimicrobiaceae bacterium | reverse complement strand
GTCGATTTGGGTGCCCATTGCTTGCAGCGCAGCAATTCTCATATTCAGCGTTTCTCTGCTTCGAGTGTCGGGGGTTTGGAGTCAAATTTTCGCCCCGCGTAATCTAAAACCCAAAGATACTTTCGACCCTCTTGTCGCAGCCCCTTTCGGGTGGATAGAAAATCACGTTTTTTGGGACAATGCTGATAACGGGAATAAGGAAGAAGCAGATATTTCACTTGATTTTTGGAACGAAGAATCTGAAAGTTTTGCCAGCTAGAAGAAACCAGCACTAGATCTGCTCTTATATAACACCCTGACCCCAATGGGTGTTATAGCTCTAGTAATATAAGCCTAGATCACCCATGACGTCCCCAGAAACTTTTATTGCTTTCACTGCAATTATGATTGTTATTGCTCTTATTGGAGCGGCAATTGACTGGGTTGGAGCTCCACTTAGACATAGAAGGTTTGTGCCAAAAGCATACAGATTCCCTGACGAGAGACTATTCCGTAATGAGAGTCTAAATAACCCAGATACCCACTCCTCTACTTCATCCTCAGGGTCCATCTATTTCAAAGAAGAAACAGTGCCTATTGAGAGCGATGAGAGTTTTCAACCAGGAAATAGCATCAGGGAATTAACTTTGGAAGATTCGATCAAAGAAGGCACCACTGATGGTACATCCGCCGAATTAGGTGTTGACCCGTTGCAACATCGCAGAGACAAAGCACCTGTTGAGCTTGAGCAGGAGAAAAGCTCAACAATAGTTCAAGATGAAATTAAACTACCTCTGCAGGAAGACCTTACTCCCCCAAAGAGGCATGAGGGAACGCTTCGCTTGAGAGGGTGGAAGCCTGACGACTACATCTACAATCTAACTCAAGACGGGAGAGAACCTTCTCCCGCTACCGTCAAGACACGCTATTGGAAGAACGTAGGAGCAGCATCTGGGTCAGCGATATTTGGAGTTCATAACATTGAACGGATGAAAGATGGGAAACCTCCACAGAGACGCAATTTCAAAAGCGGGAAAGTGGAGACCATGCGGATATCACCAAAAAGCTTTGAGGAATCTGGAGGAGAAATCCCTATCCCATACTGGCCATCAAATGCCGTCGATCCATTTGGCAACCCATCATGACAAAGCAAACGATCTCAGAGTTGCTTGAAGAATCTGGCAGTGACACTATCAGTTATCGGGGAAGAGTAGTAAGAGCGCTTGTACGGATCCCAGTGATAGATGGCTCTTTGGTAAAAGTTAAACGAGAGAGCGTAAATTCTCCTCGCCTTCAAGCACTAAAAATATCTGTAAACAAAGGGGCAGTAGATATTAATGGCCATCGTGAGCCGGTGATTTCCTTGTGGAGCCATACAAGTCCCGAAGAAGTTGAATTTACTGTTCGAGGAAGGGAAGTTTCAGTGCTGGAAGTTTGGAATGCTTGGTCTATGGGCGGCGTGGATACATCATGGATTGGTAATAGCGGGATAGTCACAAAAACATCTGCAAAAGGTCAACAGCTTCAATGCAGCGANGGNATAGGTCAAGCTACCTTCTCGGACTTGGTAGCTACTATTGAAGTAATAGACTAAGTTCTCGAAANGACCNTAGGTCTAAATCGTTACTGAGGCTATATAGTTACTACCGAAATCGAATGGGCTTAAAATCTGCAGCATGCGAACTGCAAAGCTAACCACTTCATCTTGCGAGTACACCTCTGGTAGTGATAGCACAATTCCGCGTTTTGGATGGTCTTGATGCAAGACCCAGCCCTCCGGAATTTGCATCTCAAAGTCTTTAATCCTTTCGATGGCTTTTGTTCCAACCGGATGAGTAATACCGATCTGTGCTGGGACAACTTGATCTTTTCTTTCGTAGGATGGAACCCATGTAAATTTCGGGACTATGGGACCCCGACTAGAAAACATTCGCCAAAAGATTGAGCTTTGGTGGACCTCCCCCTCTTCTACCATTGGCTCGATATGGACCCAGAAATTTTGTTCATTGACATGATGGTTAGTACGCAGCAGCATAGTAACTTCATCGAAGTCAGTAGCAGAAAAATGGAAAGTTCGATAACGAATAGCCATAAAGACCAACTTTACGACGAGAGAAGAAACTGGACCACGATAGCCCTGATTTGTTTCTAATTCTCCCAATATCGATCTGGGCAGTCGAAATCAACTACAGGTCGGAAGACCCCTCCCCTAACTTGCAATAAAGCTAACCCACCACTTGGGTCCTGATGCACAAGCGCTGTCATCAAAGCACATGGCCCTCCTGAGACATCAGGGGAATAAACTGTTCCTTGGACATTCGCCACATTAAAGAATGTACGAGTATTCAACTCCTCGCCGACCTGATCCAGCAGATACATAAGAAAATCGGCGCTCCAGTACCCCACTGAAATTGCTTGACTGTAGATCAATGGGCCATTGATATTTTCTAAATCTGTTGCGATAAGAGTCGCAGCCTCTCGGTACTCTTCTTGAGGAGGGAATTGTGTAAAGACGTATCCTCCTTCAAGTTCTTTGGAAGTTTCATATTCTCTAAGAATGCCTGGGAGGTAAGTGACATCATCAACAACCATTCCAGGAAATGCCCTAATTAATTGCGCTTTCGCCTGAAGGGTTTTCCCCAACCCGATTGACAACCAAAGCATATCTGAATCTGCGTTGCCTATCCCTTCGAGAATGCTCTCCGCTATATCCGAATCTTGGGTTGGCGGGATCCTTACTACAGCCACAAGATTCTCCCCCCATACTTTACTTACTGTTGCCTCCATGGCATCCCCAGCTACATCTGACGTAGTTACAAGAATTACCGTTGGTTGCCGGCCATAAAAGATCTTTGAGACGCGCAATGAACCCTCATCAACTGATGCGCCAGAAATATCTAATGCATGGCCATTTAGGCAACCATTGAAACCAAATCCCCATTGATTTGGGTAGCAGTACCCCTCAAGAAACCCCCAACCAAAAAATGGAATATTCTGTTCAGCTAGATAGTCCGTGACTGTTCTATCAGCTGCGATTGAAGCCAAAACTATGGCAAATACATCTTGGTTAGCCATCGATTGAGCTGCCTCTAACGCCCTCTGTGGATCTCCGCCATCATCGATAATTTGAACAATTTCAATCCCTCTGGCATTAGTTTCATCTTCAGTATCAATACGACTAATTCTGGCTTCCACTCCAAGCTCTATATCACTAAATACGTCTCCGGTCTTTATTATCCCGATGCGCACTGTAGTATCGCTAACTCCACGTGAAGAAGGGATCACTTCTTCAACTATTATTTCTTTTTGCTCAACCTCAGCCTCGTTGTTTGATTCTTGCACTGAAATATCTTGCTCAACCGGAATTTGCTGATCTATTTCAGGTGGTGTTGCAGTAGCTTCACTTTGGGTCGGAACAGCGGATAAAGAAGGACTATCTGCGTTTGCGCAGGAGGCTATGACAAATAAAGTCATGCAACCCAATAACAGTATTACGGGGTTAGTGAATTCTAGTTTCTCTCTTCCCATTCAATTGGTTACGATAGGTCTAAATTCAGCTATTGGAGCATTTCCGCGGAGATTTGTTGATACCCATGAAAAATAAGATNCCTTTTGAAGANTGGTTAGACCACCACGGAACCGNGAGCAGCTCTTTAATCCCTGCCGCAACAGTAATTTTGCTTCGAGACTCTAATAGNGGTCTTGAAACNTTGATGATGAGACGTAATTCAAATCTCTCATTTGCTGAAGGGATGTGGGTTTTCCCCGGTGGAAAAGTTGAAGAGGAAGATATGGCAATTGGACAAAACCAGCATGATGCAGCTTTGTCCGCTGCTGTTCGTGAGTGCGAGGAAGAGTCTGGAATGATATTGAATCCTGCTGACTTAATTTACTACAGCCACTGGATTCCCCCTGTAGAAGCTCCTCGGAGATTCTCGACATGGTTTTTTATCGCTCGCTCCCCCAAGGGGCGAGTAGTGATCGACGACGGAGAAATAATCGACCATGAATGGTGGAGGCCCGAAGATGCCCTCGCACGAGCCCATGACAGAAAAATTCAAATTCTCCCACCTACTTGGATCACCTTGTTTGATCTACAAGAATTTACCTCTGCTAAAGTTGCGCTACAAACCATCTCAGCTAGAGGCCCAAGAGCTTACGCTACGAAAATTATTCGAACAGACAATGGTATGGCCGCAATATGGGAAGGTGATAGTGCATATGATAACGGAGAGGTATCGACCGAAGGACACCGGCATAGACTTGTAATGGAGGATCCTATTTGGAGGTTTGAACTTGGGGAAAGCACGACGCTTTAAGGTTAACCCGATAGAGTTTGGTAGCGTAATGATGCATTTAAAGGGAGAACAAGGTGACCGCGGAAACTTTTGATGGATTGAATTCTGGCGAAGTTGCAACACGCAAAAATAACGGACAAACCAATAAAGCCCCAGAAACAACATCTAGGTCTCTATCGGAAATAATTTACGCAAATGTGTTCAATCCTGTGAACGCCATAATGTTGGCACTCTTTGTATTGATCCTGATAGCTGGCTTTCCTGCTGATGGCCTTTTTGTGGGAGTAGTAATCGGAAATAGCGTAATTGGCGTTGCCCAAGAAGTATACGCTCGGCGTGAACTGATGAAACTGCAGCTGCTGAATGCCCCAAATGTCTTTGTCAGACGAGATGGAGAAGAAAAGGAAATCGACTCTGAAGAGATTGTTTTGGATGATCTACTTGTCATAAGCGCCGGAGATCAGGTTGTTGTTGACGGAGATGTGATCCAGTCCAACAGCTTAGAAATAGATGAATCCCTCCTGACTGGTGAATCAGACGCGATAGTAAAAGAGACTAACGATGAGCTTCTTTCGGGGAGTTTTGTCAATGCTGGATCGGGAACGTATCGAGCTAGGCGTATTGGAGCAGATTCATACGCCAATACCCTAGCGATGGAAGCTAAACAGTTTGAATTAGTCGATAGTGAATTACGAAACGGCATCAACATTATTTTACGTGTATTAATGTTTCTTATACCTCCAGCCGGAGCCTTACTACTCGTTTCGTTATTCAACGCTGAAGACAGATGGCAGGATGCGCTGCAAGGCTCGGTTGCTGCTGCTGTCGCCATGGTCCCAGATGGGCTAGTTCTGTTAACCAGCCTCTCCTTCGTCGCCGGCGTAGTCACCATTGCAAAACGTCAAGCATTAGCTAAGGAGTTGGCTACAGTCGAACTTCTAGCCCGAGTTGACACTCTTTGCCTTGACAAGACGGGAACTATCACAACCGGAGAGATAGGGTATGGCGGTTTAGAAATCTTCGATGGGATTGAAGAAAGTTTCGTCCTTTCAGCAGTCGGCGCAGTTGCCCACAGTGATCCAAATCCGAACCCGACAATGGCCGCAGTAGCCCAGAGCCATGACTCCCCTAAAGACTGGAAAGTCGTCAATATAGAACCCTTCAGTTCAGCACGAAAATGGTCATCTGCTGAATTTGATGGGCGCGGAACTTTCTTCGTTGGTGCACCAGACATCTTAATCGACCAGTCATTCGAAGAAGCCGCAACAGCAGCTCAAAAACATGCGGAAACTGGTCGAAGAGTACTCGCCCTTTGCCATAGCGCCCAACCCTCCAAGTCAGAATTACCTAATAATCTAGAACCTCTTTCACTCATCCTCCTTGATGATACTGTTCGGGACGATGCCCCAGAGATATTGAAATTCTTCTCGGATCAGGGCGTTGATTTGAAGGTCATCTCAGGTGATAACACGGCTACTGTAGCTACAGTGGCTGATCGGGCAGGAGTACCAAATGCTCACCTTAACGTTGACGCTCGAACTTTAAGTAACGATTCCGAATTAGCGGAAGCAATTAACCAATCGACTGTCTTTGGACGAGTAACGCCGTATCAGAAAAGATCAATGGTAGCTGCCCTCCAGAACGAAGGTCATGTGGTTGCGATGACAGGCGATGGCGTTAACGATGTGCTTGCCCTAAAGGATGCAGATATGGGGATAGCAATGGGAAGTGGAAGCTCAGCTTCACGTGGTGTTGCTCAGCTAGTTCTTTTGGATAATAGATTTTCCACTCTCCCTGAAGTACTTGCCCAAGGACGTAAAGTTATTAACAATATTGAGAGGGTCGCAAATCTCTTTGTGACGAAAGCTGTCTACGCACTTCTCCTAACAGCAATTATTGGAATACAAGGTGTTGAATTTCCGTTCCTCCCTCGACAATTGACATTAATTGGATCCTTTAGCATTGGACTACCTGGCCTAGTCTTAGCTCTTGCCCCAAATNCAAACCTAGTTCGCCCAGGGTTTCTAAAAAGAGTGATCCGTTTCTCTCTTCCTGCTGGAGCTGTAGCTGCATTTGCTGCTTGGATTGTCTATATTCAATCGCGTGACTGGGCTGGNTCGGATATCAGTGTTCGGGAACTGGCCGAGGCCCGAACAGCCGCAACCATNACTCTTCTTTTGATCGGACTGGTAGTTCTAGTAGTGGTATCNCGNCCTCTCCGCATGTGGAAAATTGGCTTAGCTTTTGCCATGGCAGGATTACAAGCCTGCATTATTGCTCTGCCATTTACACGAAATTACTTCGCCTTAGAGTGGGTTGACGGAAGAACATGGGGCTGTATTGCCATCGTCGTAGCGATAGCTACATTGCTCGTTACAGCGATTCCGTACCTCGTGCCAGGTATTTTGCCTCCAAAAGAAAGCGAAGAGACTGACAAAACTGACGGTGTCGCATCTCCAAGCTGACCTATCATACCTATACGTATCGAAGACAAAGGATATCCAATGACATCAGATCTTAACGCTGAGAAACTATCTGCATTCGGGAAAAAAATCGGTGGCATCTTAAATGGAGCTTCAGCAGCGCTAATGATCAGTATCGGCCACAAGGTTCGCCTGTTCGACGTTATGTCAGAAATTGGACCTTGTTCAAGCGAGAAACTAGCTGAATTTTCAAAGCTTAACGAACGATATGTACGCGAATGGCTTGGAGCCATGACTACTGCCGAAGTTGTCTCATACGACGCATTTAGAGATCTCTACGTTCTTCCCATGGAACACGCTGCAATGCTTACAAGAGCTGCAGGGCCGAGAAACCAATCTCTCTATATGCAATACATCCCATTACTTGCCAAAGTAGAAGACCAGATCGTGGAGTGCTTTCAATCTGGGGGCGGAGTTCCATACAGCGAATACNCCACATTTCANGCGGTGATGGCAGAGGCTAGCGCAGCCCGCTTTGANAGCCTCCTNGTTCAATCCGTACTNCCAATAGTTCCAAACATTGAGGAACGACTAGAAAGCGGTATCAGCGTTGCCGACATCGGGTGTGGGTCGGGGCATGCAATAAATGTGATGGCACAGGCTTTNCCTAAAAGCACNTTTACAGGAATAGATTTTTCGTNAGAAGCAATTAGCGTTGCGCGAGAAGAAGCACAGCATCTCAATTTGGACAATGTNGAATTCCTAGAACAAGATGCAGCTNATCTGCAATTGAATGAAGCCTTCGATTTCATAACGACTTTCGATGCTGTTCATGACCAAGCACATCCTCGAAAGATGGTCAGGGGGATTTATGCAAGCTTAAAACCAGGAGGCTACTGGTTATGTGCTGATCTTTGCGCCTCTAGTCACTTAGGNGAGAATCTTGATCACCCGATTGGAACTTTTGGGTACACCGTCTCCTGCATGCATTGCATGTCAGTGTCNTTGGCATACGAGGGAGAAGGCCTTGGAGCAATGTGGGGAGCACAAAAAGCTCGGGANATATTTACCGATGCAGGCTTCAGAGTTGAAGAAGTTGCGCGTGTAGATGGAGATGCAGGAAATAACTACTANCTCTGCAGCCGCCAGAATTAACAAAAATACCGGCGCCTCCAGCTTTTACAATCATCTCGAAATTCGACTGCAAAGGACCACGAACGATTTTTTAACTTGGCCAGTTTATTGCCTGTATTTCGCTATATGCTTCCAGTCCCCACCTGCCCCTATCGCGGCCAACTCCGGACATTTTGAACCCACCAAAAGGGGCATACATATGTGGAGCAATACTGTTAAGGGCTACATTCCCGCTTTCTAATTGCTCACCTATCTCATAAGCTCGTGTCGTATTACCTGCATAGACGTAGCTAAACAAACCGTAATCACTTCCATTAGCTAATTCAATTGCATGATCATCTCCGTCATGGGGCATAATAACAACAACCGGCCCAAATGCTTCTTCCTGCACTACATGCATTTCAGGAGTACACCCTGCAAGCAAAGTCGGCGCAATAAAGAACCCATCTCTTTCAGGTCGCTCGCCCCCCACTACGACCTCAGCCCCATCATCTATACCAGATTTGATAAAGGCTTCAACACGATCGCGATGAGTCTCTGTTATTACCGGCCCAACGAGGGTGCTTTCCTCACGTGCATCACCCAAAGTCATGAATTCAGAAACTGCGCTTAGTGCTTCTATGGTCGGCTCGTATATTTCTCTATGGCAAATCACTCGTGTAGGAGCGGTACAAATTTGTCCACTGTGAAAGCCCCACACACTCGCTATTCCACCGACTGCTGCTTGCACATCGCAGTCTTCAGTCATAATCAAAGCACCCTTTCCTCCCAGCTCCATAAGAAGCCTTTTCATCGTCTTCCCTCCAGCCTCCATGATCTTGGCTCCAACCTGAGAGCTTCCAGTAAAGGAGATCATGTTTACATCCTTTGACTCAACAAGTGCGGCCCCGACTTCTGGACTTGAACCAACAATTACGTTCACGACACCAGGGGGAAAAACTTCATTTAGAACTTCACCTAATTTGATAACCGCCAAGGGGTCTTGTGGTGCAGGTTTTATTACGACTGTATTTCCCATAGCTAATGCTGGAGCAATTTTTCCAGCCACATTCACAAGTGGAAAGTTATAGGGAGTGATACACGCAACGACACCCGCTGGTTGGCGAAGAACATTTCCAGTGATGAGAGACTCTGGGGCNAAAGCACTAGCAGCAGAATAGAGAGGNGGAAGCGGTTGATTCATTTCGAATGGTTTGGAGTAATAACGAAACCGNTCNACAAAAGCACCTGCGACNTGCATTGTTCGAGCGACNTTTATAGTTGCCCCTGTTTCAGCTTGAACAAGATCAACCCAACCTTCACATTGTGACTCAATCGCATCCGCTGCTCTTCCAATATAGTCACACCGCTGCTCCATGGAGAGTGCCCTCCATGAGCTAAGAGCTTCTTTCGCCGCAGCCGCAGCTGCTAATGCATGCTCAACGGTTGCTTCAGGAGCACGTCCTATAATTTCAGTCGTATTAGGATCAACAATGTCATAATGGTCCGTTGTAGAGATACGCTCTCCACCGATAAGAATTCTCCAGTCTTCGTCAACATGAACTTTGTTCACTGTGTTCTCCTATCTTTAAGCTAATTAACCTTAGCGGTCTCATTGAGAATACAACCTTAGATGAACTAACGTATCGTTATGAAGGGGAGGTAGCAATGTTTGATCTACTTATCAGAGGCGCTCAAGTTATTGATGGAACTGGGAATAACCGATTCACCGGTGATGTTGGAGTCGTTGGAGATCGAATTCAAGAAATAGGAAGCTTAAATGGTGCAACAGCGGCCGAAACTATTGAAGCTGAGGGGAAAGTACTTACACCGGGATTTGTGGACGTTCATACTCACCTTGACGCTCAAATATTTTGGGATGAAACTCTTTCCCCGTCACCTCTTCATGGCGTTACTTCGGTCATAGGAGGAAATTGCGGATTTACAATCGCCCCTTTGGGAGACGACCCTGAAGTGGGCGAATACCTAATGCGCATGCTTTCGCGTGTTGAAGGGATGCCTCTCCAATGCCTTCAAGAAGGAGTTCCATGGAATTGGAAATCGACGAGTGAATACTTCGATGCGATCGGTGATAATTTATCTATCAACGCTGGATTCAAGGTCGGCCATAGCGCCTTACGGCGAGTAGTTATGGGAACTGCATCAACTGAGCGGGAAAGCTCACCGGAGGAGCTAATAGCGATGCAGGAACTACTTAGAGAAGGTCTCGNAGCTGGGGGTATTGGTTTTTCGTCATCATGGTCCAGAACGCATAATGACCCATTCGGAAAGAAAGTTCCGAGTCGCTATGCCAGTCGTGAAGAAATGATCGCTCTTTGCAGCGTTCTTTCTGAATTTGAAGGAACCTCGTTGGAGTTCATACCCTCACTTGGCCCATTTGAACCTTGGGCGATGGAACTAATGAGCGACATGTCTGTTGCAGCGAATAGTCCCTTAAATTGGAATGTTCTCAATATCAACGCGCGTACTCTTGAAGCCGGGAAAGCCAAACTAGAAGCAGGAGATGTTGCATCAGCTCATGGGGGGAAGGTAGTCGCACTCACTGTCCCAATGACTTTAGCCCTTCATTTAAACTTTTTGGGAGGTTTCGTTCTAGACGCTCTCCCAGAATGGGAAAATTTCATTCTTTTGCCTAAGGAAGACAAACTAGCAGCCCTTCGTGACCCTGANACACGAAAAGCGCTGGATNAAAACGCTCAACAGGACGGACCTCTCCGNAATGTNGCCCATTGGGGTGCGAANACGATCTTCCATACNAAAGCNCCNGAAAATGCTGATTNCNTTGGGAAAACTGTTTATGAGATTTCTGAAATCACTGGGAAAAACCCTTGGGATACGTTGGTAGATATTGCCATAGCCGACGACTTGGAAACNTCGTTCGGCAATCCGGTAAATGACGAACCCGACGCTGATTGGGAAGCGCGCGTGGAAGTCTGGAGAGACNNNNGAGCTGTAATTGGAGCTTCAGACGCTGGAGCGCACCTCGACCTTTTTCTAAGCTCTAATTATTCTACGTACATGCTTGGAGAAGCCGTTCGTAAACGTTCTCTGTTACCGCTAGAGGAGGCCATACATCTTCTAACTGAAGTTCCAGCGGATCTTTATGGACTTCGAGACAGGGGAACTTTATCGAAGGGCTCATTTGCTGACATGGTTATTTTGGATGAGTCAACCATAGGGTCGAATCCAATAACTATCCGAAATGACCTACCATTGGGAGCCCAACGATTATTCGCAGATGCAACAGGAATCGAAAGTGTATTCTGCAATGGTAAGGAAATAGTACATCGAGGAAATTTCACCAATGCTCGACCAGGGAATCTCCTTAGGTCTGGAACGCATACTGAGAATCCCTCTCTTGATTGATTTCTTTAATCTCACTTTCACATCGTCTTGACTCAGAGAGTATTCTTCAAGTTACACAAAAGTAGGAGAGAAGAATGGCTGAACCCGTAATTGTCGCAACTGCACGGACCCCAATAGGTCGCGCTGCCAAGGGAAGTCTTGTAGATGTTAGGCCCGATGACATGTCCGCTTTCATCGTGAAAGACGTTTTAGATAAAGTCGAAGGGCTCGACCCCGCTCAGGTGGAGGATATTATTTGGGGAATTGGCCAGCCCGGAGGAGAGGGCGGTTTCAATATTGGCCGAATCATTGCTGTGATGAATGACATGGAAGTTCCTGGAGTGACCGTTAACCGCTATTGCTCCTCTTCATTACAAACAATACGAATGGCAGCGCATGCCATCAAAGCCGATGAAGGTGATTGTTTCGTTGCTGGTGGCGTTGAGACAGTTAGCCGCTATTTACATGGAGCAGCTGACACTGGATCACATAATGAGAAATTCACAGATTCTGAACAACGAAGCGCTGAACGCACTGCCGGTGACAATGGAGACTGGAGTGCCGCTGATGGGTTGCCTGACGTCTATATTGCGATGGGTCAAACAGCTGAGAATGTTGCTGAGCATTTAGGCATCTCACGCGAGCGGCAAGATGAATTCGGCGTACGCTCACAAAATCGGGCTGAGGAAGCGATGAAACGGGGATTTTTCGAGCAGGAAATAACCCCCTATGAACTCTCTGATGGCTCAGTAGTATCGAAAGATGATGGAATCCGTGAGGGGACTACTCTCGAGGGANTTTCACANCTNAACCCTGTCTTTCGNCCTNATGGAACGATAACNGCTGGNAATGCATGTCCTTTNAACGATGGAGCTTCAGCTGTTNTCGTGATGAGCGACACTCGAGCTAGCGAATTAGGNATTCAGCCGCTCGCCCGNATAGTCGCCAGTGGAGTANCTGCANTAAATCCCGAAATTATGGGGCTTGGGCCNATAGAAGCTTGCCGGCAGGTACTCGACCGAGCAGGGATGCAGATAAGCGATATCGACCTTGTCGAAATAAACGAAGCTTTTGCGGTACAGGTGCTTGGTTCAGCTGACGCACTTGGAATCGATATTGAAGAGCAACTAAACGTTAACGGTGGTGCTATCGCCTTAGGCCATCCTTTTGGAATGACTGGTTCTCGAATTATGACGACGCTGATCAATAGTTTGCAGGATTCTGATAAACAATTTGGTTTAGAAACTATGTGCGTCGGTGGCGGTCAAGGCATGGCCATGATCATCGAACGACTTAGCTAACCGAGAAGAAAATCATGGACCGCCTACATGGAAAAGTAGCAATAGTAACTGGCGGGGGTAACGGTGTCGGAAAAGAACACGCTCTGCTACTCGCCTCTGAAGGGGCGATGGTGGTCGTAAACGACCTAGGGGAAAATGCTGAATCTACCGCGAGTGAGATTAATAATTCTGGTGGCAAAGCAATAAGTGTCCAAGGGAATGTAGCTGAATGGGAAACTGGGGAGAGACTAGTTTCCGCAGCGATCGAGTCGTTTGGAGACTTACATATTCTCATAAATAATGCTGGCATGCTTCGTGACGCCATGAGCTTCTCAATGAACGAAAAGCAGTTTGATGAAGTAATTGCTGTGCATCTAAAGGGACATTTCGTTTGCGCTCGAGCTGCAGCTGTCTATTGGAGGAAACAAGCAAAATCTGGTACGGAATCCCCAAGAAGAATTATCCATACAAGTAGCGAATCTGGCTTATTCGGAGGTCCAGGCCAGTCAAATTATGCTTCTGCAAAAGGGGGGATATTGACCTTGTCTATAACCCTTGGACGAGAGCTATCCAAATACGGGGTGACTACAAATGTAGTGGCCCCAAGAGCAAGAACAGGTTTAACGGACTATATCCAGTCCATGGCAGCTCCGGAGGATCCAGAAGATTTTGATATCTACAATCCTGCCAACGTTTCCCCATTCGTTGTTTGGCTGTGCACTGATGAAGCTCAAGAAATCAATGGGCAAGCTTTTATTGTTGGCGGAAGCGGAATTTGGTGGATGCGCAACTGGTCTCATCAGAACAGTGTGAAGCTAGATGCAGAAAGATGGACCTTAGATACCATCGATAGCCATCGCTTTCTCTTATTTGGAGAGATGGAAACAGGCTTACCTAAATTTGAGGCCCCGCCATTTTCATAAAAGGCTAGAACTTGATGCCATTATTCAGGGTTTTCTCTGGATGCATTTTCTTGAGTTAATCCTTGTAATGCTGCAAGCGTAACTAGATTACTATCTTCGCAATCCAGCTCACCGGGACGNCTAGGGTACGAACGCTTCCATAGGCCATCTTGAAGCGTAATAANCACAAAGCANGGTGATGGGANCCCTTCTGANGGATTCGAGACNCCATGCAAGCCATTCGCATCCCAGAAATTTATCGTTTTTGCNGCTTCNATAACCGCTTCCCTAGTCAAACTATCTGGGTCGTACGCTGCGGAATCCAGACCCACAGCGCGTGAAACTGCCTCTTCGAAAAGAAGTCCAGCACTCCAAGCGGCAACTCCAGCAGCTGAGGTCACCCCTTCCGAACCGTGAGTTGAGAGGAGGTAGAACAAATACCGAAGAAGTTCATCGCTAAGTTCAGCTTCTTCGATAGGGAGGTAGGGAAGCCATACAGATACTCCTTCACCAAAATCGCCAGCTGCAGCAACCCAATTTTGGCTGTAACAATTCTGTCCGCAGTCAATAAAATCAAAACGAAAATCGGGATCAACTTGATTGATCGCTCCAAGGAATGAAAGGAGTTGACTACCACTGTTTCGCCAAGTTAAAGATCGTGCGTCCGACTCAATAAGAGATTCAGCCTCAAGCAAAAAGTCAGTTTCGAAATTATAAATAGGGCTATGAATAAACCGATACCCTGTTGCCGTAGCAGCTTCGATAGTCTGATTTCCCCCCAGAACTAGAGGTGAAAGTTCTGGAAATAAAGTCGCTGCACGTTCTACGGCATCTGGATTCACGCGCGAGAAATAAGCTGCCCAGCCAGCGTTAGTTACCTGAGAATAAGCAGGATTAGACACGAACGTTATTTCAGAGTTGAGGCGCTGAGCTGAATAGATGAACGCGGGGAAGTCAGGCAGACTGCATTCAGGGGAGGAAAGAAGAGATAGGCCCTCAGAATCGTTAATTGAGGATGATCCGATCAGGGCAAAATAGTCACCAGTACATACTTGCTCAATTGCTTCAGCATGCCTCGATACCGCTGAATCTATCCTTTCAACTACTACCGTCCTGCCTGCAAGCTTTGACGTTTGGTTAACGGCGGTAGCCCATGCTTCAACTGCTTGCCAAATACTTTCTGATTCTCCATCATTGATTGAGCTATTCTCGCCATCAGCGATAACAGCGATTCGCATAACATCACTTGTCAATCCGGGTTCGGTTGATACTTCTTGTACAGGTTCAGGAGAGGTTGTATCAACGGGAGTTGGAGTGGGTGCTACTGGAGTAACAGTTGGTGGTGGAGAAACCGTTGGGAATATTGGGTCAGAACAGGCACTAGCCGCAATGAGAGATAGAGCTAGTAGCACCAAGAACCCAGGGCGGTAAATATTCACCATGCTTTAAGACTAATGCGGTGTTACCCAATAGTTATGTAGGTTCCGATTTCTTATTATCCAAAGTGCTAGAAAGGCACNGATCAGCATCTTGTAACTAAGTATTGATATGGGCCTATCTTTAACTATGGTGTATGGGTGCCAAGTCCTGATGATATTTCGCTTCCCAAAGCCCTTATAGCGCTTACTCAAAAGCAATTCCGACGTTTTTATATAGGCTCTATAGCTGCACAGCTTGGATTCTGGTTTTCTCATATCTCATACCAAGCATTGATGGCAGATCTTACCGATGACGAACTATGGGTATCAATGCTTTTTGTAGTCACGTTCACCCCGGTACTGTTTCTCGGACCCTTTGGCGGACTTTTAGCAGACAGGCTCGACAGAAAAAAGCTTTTGCTAACAACATATGCCGCTCTTATGGCTGTTTCAGTACTTCAGGTAATTTTGGTCCTTAGTGACGCAATTTCACCTGTGATTTTGTTGGTTACATCCTTCATCATAGGACTAATTATGGCAGTCCTTGCTCCAGTGGTGCAGGCAGTGACAGCTAATACCGTTAAGAGCGACTATCTCCCGAGTGCTATTTCTCTCCAAGCTATGGCTTCAAATGCAAGTAGGGTGCTTGGGCCTGCCCTTGCTGCTCCTTTAGTTAGTAATAATCTATTCGAAATATCATGGTCATTGTATGGAATCTGCGCTGGGCTAGCCTTGGTAGCTGCAGCTGGGATTACTTTATTTCCGTACCAGCCAGATCAGGACAATGTCCCGATAGTTCAACGTCTTCTAGCTGGAGTCTTCCACGCACGTGAGAAAAAACCGGCCAGCAGTGTACTTATTCTGGTCGGTGTAATGTCCATTTTCGGCGTATCCCATGTTGTCCTTTCTCCTGCTTTNACNAGCGATGCCCTTGGAAGGCCCTCAAGTGACTTTGCTTGGTTAGGAGCATCTACTGGATTCGGAGCACTCATTGGGGCACTAGCTGCTGGAAGTTTNACCCAGCAGGCAACTCTTCGTAGAGGGGCTATTCTTGCGATCCCCTATTGCTTATTATTGACAGGGTTTTCAAGAGTAACCGATTTCACTGTTGCTGTTCTTATCCAAATCCTTGTTGGCTTTTTCTATATTGCATCGTTTACGACACTGCAGGTAGTTGTGCAGGAAGTCGTTACCGAAAATTTTCGAGGGCGTGTAATGTCCCTGTTTAATATCGCCTGGGCCGGACTAGTACCAATTGGTAGCTTNCTNATGGGCCTTCTTGCCAGCGATAATGGGTTTGGACTTGGATCAGCNGATACGATCGGGNTAACTTCGCTCATCTGTGTTGGGTATGTTATTTCAGTAGTNGTCTGGGANACTTTAAGAAAANCGCCTAACGATAGCNAAANNTAATATGACTNCCCTNTGGNTGTAGNCTTTCAAACTTCGAGNNCCNTCTTATTTAAACCATTTGTACGGCTGTTTTCCTGCAACTTTGAAGTAGATAANCATATTNACAACATGTGNNAGCAACAGAACAAANCCAATTAGTATGGCCCATCCGAATNNNTCATAGTTATCGTGGGCGTTACAGAGATATAAAACTGCTGCAACTACAGCAGTCCAAATTGCCATCCCGAGAATTCCTTGTAATGTTTTCATTGTTTCTCCTTTCCTTTTTTTGACCTAGGTTTAATAAGTACATGGATGTCTGACCTGAGTGTGCTCTGACATGCCAGAATNTATCCNTCTTCGATTTCTTCTGGNGTCAAGACATANCCGAAATTGAGTTGCGGNTTNATATCTCCCGACANAAGAATGGCTTTGCATGTTCCGCAGCTACCAACTTTACATCTATGCGGCCATTTNACCCCCTGATCTAGGGCAGAGGANAGTAACCGATCTCCCCTTTCAATCGTTATTTCGATTTCCAGAGGGTCAATCCTCGCAACGCTGGTAGAAGCCACTTTCNTAAACACGTTTAACATGGTGCTTTTGCTCTCAGTTTATGTTCCAGATCTAATCTGAAATTTGGAGACTCAAATCTCCACTATTAGTAAATCTTGCGGCTATTTTTCTTTCCGCATTTGTTGCGTAGNACTTATCCCAATTATCAAGATGCTGCTGAACAAACTTTCTAAATAACGGCGGGATAAGGGCGTAGACAAATAGTTCAAAATAACCAATCCCATAATTTGGCCCTTGGACATCGTCTAGCTCCCAAAAGTAGGTTTCCCCTCGGACATGGTGATCGCACTGACGACCTATTTCTATGAAAAACCAGCTAGTAAAAATATTGTCATTATCCCATGAGTGTCTATGTTCCACTGGTTTTCCGTGCTCGCGTATAAGNCCGTAATGCCCCATGAAGTTCAGGGCTTCTAGTANAAAGTTTGATACTCCCCAGACNATAAGAATTGCTGCAANCCCNTAGAGTCCCCCAACCCATANAAACAGTATGAGAGATGGAAGGCTNTAGAGATANCCAATGATCCATCTATTATCAAGATTTAGAAGAGGTTTCTTTTGTATTTTGGCTTTCTGTGCTTCCATGTCATATGAGTAGTTGGATTGACCCATGTGNGAGTGCCAGGCATGAGCGTATACATTTCGACCNCGGGGTGCGGTAGCTGGATCATCTTCATGACCNAGNTCAAGATGATGGTTGTAAACATGGGCGTAGGTGAAATGGGACGCTCCGCTTAGAGCCATGATCAAACGGGAGACAAAGAACCCCTCTTTCTTATTATGTGAGAGTTCATGGCCATAGATAATTCCAAGGCCTGCCCACAAAGCCGCCGAAAGGGTCGCCCCAATAAGATTTGATAAAGAAATAGCACTACTCGCATTGGTCGCATATTGATGTATCTGCCATGCCAGAGCGATTTGGAAAACAATAAAGACGGGAAGCATAAAATACATAACAGCGTATTGAAATCTTTTGCTTCCGTATGACGTTCCATCTGGCGCAAAATCTGCACGATGGTGGATATTTCTTGTAAACGTGTCAGCAACAGTGTTTAGGCCGAAAAGAATTACGCCTGTCCATGCGTACACATCTCCTAATAAAATCCCGATAATAGTCAGAGCTGACATCAATGGGACGATTAGATACCTTACATTCACAAAGAATGTTTTCATTTTGAACCTCCTAGTTCATATTTGGGTCTTATACGCCCTAGGAGTGACCTCATCCCCGTTTTAGCTCCTTATTTAAANTCGCGGCAANCAGGCAAATCACGATTGGTGCTGAGGTAGCGTTTCGCTACCCCAGCAGGTCTTNTATATGGTCAATTATTTTGCAGCGGCAAANCCTTTCTCCAAATCGGAAATGATGTCATCGATGTGTTCGATGCCTACCGATAGACGGATAAGCCCCGGATAAACGCCTGTATCGGCCTGCTCTTCTTCGGTGAGCTGACTGTGCGTGGTCGAAGCTGGATGGATAACCAAGCTTCGTACGTCTCCGATATTGGCAACATGACTGTGGAGCTCTAGTCCTTCAACGAACTTTTTACCGGCTTCCACGCCACCCTTAATATTGAAAGCGGGAATAGCACCATACCCTTTTCCTCCGGTAAGTTCATTTGCCCGTGAATGCCACTGGCTACTTTCTAATCCGGCATAGGCAACTGATTCAACTTGGTCATGCCCATCAAGGTACTGGGCAACGGCCAAGGCGTTACTGCAATGGCGCTCCATGCGAAGGCTAAGAGTCTCTAACCCCTGCAGAAACAAGAAGGAGTTAAACGGTGTGGTAGATGCACCTAGGTCTCGCAACATTTGAACTCGAGCTTTGATGATGTAGCTTCCGTGGCCTAGAGCTGGCCAGTACGCTAACCCTCCATAACTTGGATCGGGTTCAGTCATATTGGGGAATTTTCCACTTGCACCCCAATCGAAGCTTCCTCCATCAACAATGAGACCACCTATTGAAGTACCATGTCCGCCGATGTACTTGGTGGCAGAATGGACGACGATATCTGCTCCGTGTTCAAAAGGTCGAACGAGGTAGGGTGTCGCCGCCGTATTATCTACCATCAGTGGGACACCATTTTTATGGGCAATTTCACTAACCCCGCTAACGTCAAGCCAGTTATTTTTGGGGTTGGGGTTCATTTCTCCATAGAAGAGCTTGGTGTTATCCTGAACGGCAGCTTGCCAAGCATCTAGGTCATCTGGATCTTCAACAAAAGTCACTTCAATCCCAAATTTTGGCAAAGTGTAGTGGAAAAGGTTATAGGTACCGCCATAGAGCGATGCGCCTGTGACAAGATGATCGCCTGACTCCAGAATTGTTAGAATTCCCAGTGTTTCTGCAGCCTGTCCAGATGCTACTGCGAGAGCTCCCGGTATTCCTACCGCTGTTTCAGTAGCTCCCTCCAATGCGGCTACGCGCGCTTCGAATACACCTTGTGTGGGATTCATGATCCGGGTATAGATGTTCCCCATTTCTGCGAGCGCAAATAAATTTGCCGCATGTTCAGTGCTGTTAAATGTAAATGACGATGTTTGGTAAATCGGAACAGCTCTCGCATTAGTTGCTGCATCCGGTTCTTGTCCAGCATGTATCTGCTGTGTTTCGAACTGCCAATCACTCATGATTTCCCTCCTGTTTGGAGGAGACCCTTTGCTTTGACGCTTCCGCTTAGAATTTGTCTGGGACAATTACTTGCGCTTTAGCACCACATCCCCGAATTAACGGGAAAGCACCTTGGGTGTCCGTCCTAGGTTGCCGAGTCCATTATTATGAACCACTCTTAATGTTCCTTTGATTCAATCAGAAATAAGCAAAGATCACAACCTGAGCGATCAAATATTTAAAGATCTATTAACCTTGCCCACCGCTGGAATCTTTCACACTTTGCTTCCCCGAAGAGATCCATGGCATCATGGCGCGGAGTTCCTTGCCAATTTGCTCTATAGGGAGTTCATGTCCTGCTGCTTCTAGTCTTAGGAAATTTTCGCGNCCNCCACGTGATTCAGCTACCCATTCGTCGGCAAATTTTCCACTTTGAATTTCATCAAGAATGGTTTGCATAGTTGCTCGGACATGATCATCTATTACACGAGGTCCTCTGGTGAGATCTCCGTATTCTGCTGTATCTGAAACACTGTAACGCATTCCGGCTATTCCCTCTTCGTACATTAAGTCAACAATAAGCTTTAGTTCGTGAAGGCACTCGAAGTAAGCGATTTCAGGCTGNTANCCAGCTGATACAAGCGTATCAAATCCGCTCCGGACTAATTCGGTAATCCCGCCGCAGAGAACAACCTGTTCTCCGAATAGGTCTGTTTCGCATTCTTCAGTGAAAGTAGTTTCGATCACTCCAGCTCGTGCTCCTCCGATGGCATCAGCGTATGCTAAGGCAAATTCTTTTGCTGACCCAGATGCATCGTTTTCTACTGCTATGAGACACGGAACTCCTCCGCCTTCAACATATGTCCTACGCACAAGGTGACCCGGTCCTTTGGGGGCGACCATAACCACATCAACGTTGCTGGGAGGCTGAATAAGATCAAATCGAATATTAAATCCATGGGAGAACATCACAATGTCCCCGGATTCTAGGTTTGGGCCAATGTGAGCATCGTAGATATCGGCTTGTTCAGTATCTGGCAGGAGAATCATAATGGCATCTGCCCATGCGGAAGCTTCAGCTATGTTCATGACTGTTAGGCCTGCTTCTTCTGCTTTAGCCACGGAAGAAGACTCTGGTCGAAGGCCAACACAGACCTCTACTCCAGATTCCTTTAGATTTAGTGCGTGGGCGTGACCCTGGGATCCATAGCCAAGTACTGCAACTTTTTTCCCATCGATATAAGACCTATCAGCGTCTGCTTCATAGTAAATATTTGCCATGAATTTCTCCTTAATGTTGATATAACGTTATCTGCGTATTTGTCTGATAGCCCCCATACGAGTGGGCTAATACTTATTTAACTGCTGCTGATGCTTGCAAGCGCGATTGTTCCGGTTCGTTGGATTTCGATAATCCCAAATTCTTCCAGTGAAGCTTCGAATTTGTCTACCTGATTTACATCCCCAGAGAGTGAAACCATAATTTTCTGCGGTCCTACGTTCAGGATATTTGCTTCAAAGTTCTCTATGTTCTTCATAACTCGATCTTCTTGTCCATCGTTGACTTGAACTGTTGCAAGAAGAAGTTCACGGGCAACTGACTCTGTCGGCGCTAATTCTTGAATTTCAACAACATTTATCAACTTATCCAGTTGCTTGACGACCTGTTCAAGAGGGGCTGATTCTGCATCGACNACAATCGTAAGCCTACTGAAGAGAATGTTTTCTGTGGGTGCCACTGCGAGAGAAACAATGTTAAATCCTCGTCGCGCAAATAATCCTGCTACTCGAGCAAGCACCCCAGGTTTGTTCTCTACTCGAACAACAAGCGTGTGTGAAAGAGCAACAGGAGTCATGATATTTCCTGAGATGGGTGGACGATAACATCGCTATTTGATTTTCCTGCAGGAACCATCGGATAAACGTTCTCTGAGGCCTCAGTTCGGAAATCAATAACAACCGGACGATCATCTACTTCGTTCGCCTGCTCGATTGCAGGCTGAACTTCCTCTGGGGCTTCAACTCGTATCCCTACACATCCCATCGCCTCCGCAAGTAACTTGTAATCTGGGAGGTCGGGATGAAGATGAACCTCGCTATACCTCTCGTCATAGAAGAGCTCTTGCCATTGTCGGACCATCCCAAGATACCCGTTGTTAAGGATGGCAATTTTGACAGGCAAGTTCTCTATTCGCGCAGTTACGAGTTCTTGGTTAGTCATTTGGAAACAGCCATCCCCATCTATTGCCCAGACCATCCGGTCGGGAACCCCGGCTTTTGCGCCGATAGCTGCAGGGACAGCAAATCCCATCGTCCCTAAACCACCGGAATTGATCCATGTATACGGGTGGTTGAAATGCCAGAATTGACTTGCCCACATTTGGTGCTGCCCAACTCCAGATGTAACGATTGTGTCATCAGGGGTTAAATCCCGAAGCTGTTCGATCACATACTGTGGTTTCAGACCTTCTCCCAATTCCCACTGGTCATACACAAGGGGGAAACGCTCTTTCCATCCGCTAATTGTTGATTTCCATTCGCTGCGGTCTGGGTGTTGCTTTGTCTGTTGAAGCTGATTGAGGGCGGCAATCAATTCATCGATTGTTTTACCGACATCACCTTGTATTGCAACATTGGCAAAACGTACTTTGTTGAATTCTGCTGGATCGATATCAGCGTGAATGATTTTTGCATCGGGTGCGAAGCCATCGAGTCGCCCAGTAACACGGTCGTCGAATCTTGCTCCCAGTGTGATAAGTAGATCTGCTTCTTGCAGCGCAGTCACTGCGGTGTAATTTCCATGCATTCCTGGCATACCCAGAGCGAGAGGGTGGTCATCTGGAAATCCGCCTCTATTCATGAGTGTGGTAACAACATGGATATCTAGCATCTCGGCGAGTTCCCTTAATTGAGATGCGGCTCGAGCTTTTAGTATCCCTCCCCCNCTGTAAATNACTGGTCTNTCAGATTGGAGAATAAGTTCTGCAGCTTCTCGAACCTTTTCAGGNTCNGGTTCAATTACTGGGTTGTATCCGGGAAGGTTATGGCCGGTTGGTTCATAATCATCAAATTGAGAAGCNGGNTTATTCGGATCNACAAGATCCTTAGGTATGTCGACNAGAACTGGACCAGGTCGGCCAGTTGTAGCAATGTNGAATGCGTCATGGATAACCTGAGGAATTTCTGATGCTTCAGTGACTAGAAAGTTGTGCTTGGTTACGGCCATGGTTATGCCGGTAGTATCACACTCTTGAAACGCATCTGAGCCTATGGCTCCACTGGCTACTTGGCCAGTAATACAGACAAGGGGAACCGAATCGAGCATGGCGTCCGCCAAAGGAGTGACCATGTTCGTTGCTGCAGGGCCACTCGTNACCATAGCAACTCCTGGTTTTCCAGTTGCATGGGCATACCCTTCAGCCATATGCCCCGCTCCCTGTTCATGGCGGACAAGAATGTGGCGCATGCTGGAATCAATGAGTGGGTCATATGCCGGAAGGATTGCCCCTCCGGGAAGGCCAAAAAGTATCTCGACGCCCTCTGCCTCGAGGTTCTTCATAAGGGCTTTCCCACCATTAGTTAGCATTACTCTTACCTATCGCTGTGATACTTTGACCCTTTAACGCTATCCAGTCTGAATCGAGTAGAGGCAGGAAATCTAGGAAATCAAAGACTTTCTAGAAATTTCCGGAATTCGTGGGAGGCTTTAACCTTTCGCATACGCTCGATATATGGCTTCTAAATTAGATCCAGAGACTCCTGTGGGCGGCAATAGCCAGAAATTGCCCAAAGGATTCGCTTTTGTCGTTTTCGCTAGGTTTGTGTCAAATGTGGCTTACAGGATGGTATTCCCCTTTTTACCAACTATCGCAAGGGGCATTGGAGTATCGACAGCCACACTGGGAACCACTCTTGCTCTAAGAGATCTAGTTGAAATTAGTGGCCCTGCATTGGGAAAACTAACTGATCGCCAAGGAACNAGAAGAGTTATGGTTGCTGCCCTATGTGGTTTGGGAATGGCGGCGTGCCTTCAAGGTGTTAGTAATGGTCTAGTTGTTTTCACGTTCGCATTAATCGCTATCTCAATCTCNAAAGTTTCTTTTGATGTCGGCTCAAGCACTTGGACTGGCGCATCGGTCCCGTTCAGCGGTAGATCCAGAGCTATTGGAACAGTAGAGACAACATGGGCTTTTTCCTTCATTATNGGTATGCCATTAGCTGCTCTACTAATACGTTTAGGNACTTGGCGNACTCCTTTTNTCGCCGTTTCATTGCTGTGTTTAATTACGAGCTCAGCACTNTGGGTNTATCTACCATCATCTAGTTCCANCAAAGGAAACNCTTCNGGACAACAACANTGGTCTNCGTCCACACGGTTCATTCTTATTGCGATGATTGCTCTGGGAACCGGCCATATGATGATGCTTGTTACCTTCGCCATATTCCTCGAAGATCAACATGGGGTATCTACTTCAGGNTTAGGNTTAGTCGCTTTAATTATTGGCGTCGCCGAACTTATAGGTTCTGGAGGTGTCGCCCTGTATGGAGATCGCATTGGGAAAACAGTTATGGCGAAATCTGCATTGCTCTTATCTCTCCCCCTTTCTCTTCTGCTGCCTCTGGGGAGTTCAACGTTTGGTTTAGCTTTATTTNTAATTGCGGCTTGGTTCATATGCACTGAATGCGTGATCGTGTCGATGCTTTCAATTTGCACTGAATTGGATGGTGAGGCCCGTGGAAGGATGATGGGATATGTCTACGCTGGTTGGTCTATGGGAAGGTTTTTTGGAGCTATNAGCGGAGCGTTACTCTACGAATGGCGAGGAATTAATCCTGTCTCATTCGCAATGACAGCAGCTTTGATCATTGGTATGGCATTGCTTCTAATAGGGTTTCGTGGTTTTGAGGATTCCCAAGTTCGATATGGAGAGACTNGTTCATGAAAAGAGGTGTTTATCCAGGTTCATTTAACCCTCCTACTGTNGGGCATGTGGCAATAGTGGAAGCAGCTATTCGTCTACATCAGCTGGATTGTATTGATTTAGTTATTTCTGAAGTCGCTCTAGCTAAACCATTGATTGAGAGGCCTTCGCTGGAAGAGAGACTCCAAGTGATTACTGCTTCGTTTGTAGACATTCCTGAAGTGAATATTCTTCGGACTTCATTGCAGCTTATTGCTGATATCGCCCGGGGATATGATGTAGTTGTGATGGGGGCTGATAAGTGGGGGCAAATCAACGATGTAAAGTTCTATGATAGCGAAGCGCATATGCACGAGTCTCTTGCCAGCCTTCCGACGTTAGCCGTTGCGCCAAGAAGTGGAGAGAAGGTCCATGAAAGCATTCGTTTAGATGTACCTGAAACGATCGCTGAGGTATCTTCGTCCTCGGCCCGAAGAACGAACTTCGAGTGGATGACGAAAGCTGCACAGGATTTCAGCGGGGAAAGTGGAGTATGGCAGGACTGAATNCCATGAAGAAATAATGTCTGAACATTTGTACTTAACATGGTCGCTCATTATTCTCAGTTTGATTAGCTAAATTGGATAGCTAAATTACTTGTGATCCAATACGGGCGACAATTGAAAAGAAGCTGAGGATATAGCCGATGAATGAACAACCTGTCCAGATGAATATCCACTCGTCACGGATTACTCAGCCCAAGAGTCANGGAGCCTCTCAAGCGATGCTCCTGGCCACNGGTTTGAGCCAATCGGACNTGNATAAGCCTCAGNTCGGCATCGCAGCATGCTGGTACGAGGGAAACCCTTGCAATATGCACCTTGATGNCCTTGGTGCTCACGTGAAACAAGGGGTAGTTGACTCAGGTCTCGTCGGTATGCGTTTCAACACGATTGGTGTTTCTGATGGTATGTCCATGGGAACTGACGGGATGTCATATTCACTGCAGAGCCGCGATTTGATCGCTGATTCGATCGAAACGGTTATGGCAGCTCAGTGGTACGATGGCCTTGTCACCTTGCCAGGGTGCGATAAAAACATGCCGGGCTGTATCATCGCGATGGGTCGCTTGAATCGTCCAGCAATCATGGTCTATGGTGGCACAATCCGGGCAGGGTGCGNCACCATTGGGGGTGTCGAAGAGAAGNNNGANGTTGTATCGGCCTTTCAGAGTTATGGGCAATTTCTGGCAGGGGCGATCACAGAAGAAGAACGCCAGACGATTGTGTCGTGCGCTATTCCCGGAGCAGGAGCGTGTGGCGGGATGTATACCGCAAACACAATGGCCACGGCTATCGAGGCGATGGGCCTGAGCCTACCGTATTCGTCATGCACCCCAGCTGAGGATCCGGCCAAAATCCAAGAGTGTGTTACTGCTGGTTCAATGATGGAACTGCTTCTGTCGGAAGGATTGACGCCGCGCCGGATTGTCACTCGCGAGTCACTCGAGAATGCGATGGTTGTGACCATGGCACTCGGCGGGTCGACGAATGCTGTATTGCACCTAATTGCGATGGCGCGTGCGTTTGAGCTCGAGTTGAACCTTGATGATTGGCTCGCAACGAGCTCACGAGTGCCGCTGCTCGCTGATCTGAAACCGTCAGGGCAATATGTGATGGAAGATCTCCATGATGTTGGTGGGGTTCCTGGTGTGATGCGTTACTTGCTCAACGAGGGTATGCTCGACGGCGACCAGATGACGGTAACCGGCAAGACGTTGGGCGAAAACCTGTCCGAGGTTCCGGACCTCCTAAAGGATCAAGACGTTCTTGCGTCGCTCGAGGACGCAGTGAAGTCGAGGGGCCATATTTCAATCCTGCATGGCAATCTTGCACCCGGCGGATCGGTGGGAAAGATCACTGGGAAACAAGGCCTGCTTTTTTCAGGGCCGGCGCGTGTGTTTGACTCTGAAGAGGAAATGATTGCGGGACTCGAAGAAGGTCGGATCCAGTCGGGCGATGTGATTGTAATTCGTTACGAGGGCCCCAAGGGTGGGCCAGGAATGCCTGAGATGCTGACGCCCACCAGTGCGCTTGCAGGAGCGGGTTTTATCGACGATGTGGCCTTGATCACTGACGGNCGTTTCTCAGGTGGAAGCCACGGTTTCATTGTTGGACATGTCGTTCCCGAGGCTCAGGAAGGCGGCCCGATCGCTCTNGTCCGTGACGGGGATGTCATNACGATCGACGACGAAANCCATGAGATAACACTGGAGATCAGTNACAGCGAACTCTCTNCCCGNGCCGAGCAATGGGNNGCGCCACCATTCAAGGCTACATCAGGTACCTTGTGGAAGTACATCCGNCTTGTCGAAGACGCGTCCAACGGTTGCGTCACCGATGGCTGAACAGATTCATTTTGTTCTAAAGCCGAGNAGTCGCCACCAAATACCGTTGTCACTAAGGCCACTCTGAAATTTGCGATGTAAGCTACGCCAATGCGCCTGAGAACTTTGTTTAAGGTTTTTGTTATTGNCCCTGCTCTTTCGGCTTTGGCTGTGATGATCTTGGAACGTTTGACGTTGAGAAAGATTGATTCTGTGCAAAAGCCCCCCAATTGGGAAACGCCACGGTGGCCCAAAGGACATACAAGCACTGTACAAACAGATGACGGCGCTGAATTNGTTGTAGAAATCTCTGGCACGCTCACTGGNCCNGTAATAGTTCTCGTCCACGGATTNTCTGCCGATCACCATTGCTTTGGGCCTATNGCTCAAAGTTTGATTGAGAAAGNCTGCTGTGTTGTTGGTNTAAATCAGAGAGGACACGGGGGNTCAACTGTAGGTTCTGCTGGGTTTGGGCCGGAACGCCAAGGGCTGGACCTAGGGGAGGTTCTGNATGCACTGAATCTCCAAGATGTNCACCTAGTTGGGCATTCAATGGGNGGAATTGCTGCCATGTCGCTGCTTACGATGGGNCCTTCNTCNGCTGGNAAAAGAGTGGCCTCCTTAACGNTGCTTTCAACCCTTGCNGANACAAGCGGAAAGNTCCNACANTTCTTCCTCGGCTTATCGAACCAAGCCTGGTACCAAAGATTGATAGATCATCCTGTCCACGGCCCTGCGGTAGCGAGATTTGCCCTATTCGGAATGACCCCGTCGCGACAAATGGTTAATGACGGTCTTGAACTTGGACAGCGTTGCCCTACCCCACACCGTATTGATGCTTCTCTTGGGTTACTTCAGTACGATATACGAGGGTTGCTTCCTCTCATTGATTTACCGACGACTGTGGTTTGTGGTGTGAACGATCTTCTGACTACGCATAGTGAGAATCAGCGAATATCGGAATTAATTCCTTCTGCTGAGATGGTGACAGTTGCACAGGCCGGCCATATGTTTATATGGGAAACCCCCAACGAGATCACTGAAGCTATTCTTCGAAATGTAGATACGGTGACCAGCTAGCCCAAAGCTTCAGTAGAAGCGGCTATGTTATCCACTGATGTCCGCACAATCAGAGTGTACGTATCTGCGATAGCTTTCTCGCGGTGCTTTTTTTGCGCTTCGAGTCTGTTGGGGTCGTTTACTACTTCCATGAAAGCTGCTTTGCTCGGGAAGGTATTGAAACGGACTTGATCCCATTTCCTTCCATCACCAACTATGGTTCCTTCTACTCCAAACCACCCAGAGATTCGTAGACCGTTTTTAAGAGCTACCTCCGCAGCTTTTTCTTGGTATTTCTCCATATCTTGGGGCGTTTCGTCCATTTTGGCGCCTGGTCCAAACTTGAGGACATGTAATACGGCAATCGGACCATCATCTTCGGATGGCGGGTATAGGACCTCTTCCCAATCTGTTTCCAATATCTCTGTAGATGGAAGATCTACAGGTAAGCACCCCATAACGATTGTTTCTTGCATACCTGCTTCCTTATGCACATGCTTTTCTTTGAAGTCTTTGCGCTGTTGCATATCGATGAACGACCGTCGCGTTGGATACTTGACTACTGCAATTCTGTCCCAGTCTCGCTCGTCTCCCAAGAGTTTTGTTTCCACATCTCCGACGTAGACGATTTCTGCTCCTATGGCTGCAAGAGGTTCGCGTGGTGTATAAAGATTATCCGCTTCACGACCCGATATTTCCTGTGAAGAAGTATCTGCATATTGTGCAACGTCATGATATTTCATGAGATTAACCATCCAGATTGGCCCATCCTCATCAGGCTGCGTGGTGGCTAGTCGCAAACCATAGTCGTGATCTATTTGACCGTATTTAGGCCCTGCCATTAGGTTTCTCCTCTTTCTGGTGATGTGCTGGCTATGAAGTCATTCATTATCGCTGCAAGTTCCTTACTTTTATCTTCCTGGAGGAAATGCCCAGCATTTTCTATAGTGACATGGTTCTGTCCTTGGGTTCCTGGTACTTTTGCGTGAAATGGGGCGTCTCCGCCTTTGGTGACTGGGTCGCTATCACTGAATGCGAGAAGGAACGGCTTTTGGTATTCGCTGAGTACTTCCCAAGCTGCAAGATTGTCTTGGCTTGCGGGGTCGCTCGTGCTTGTTGGAACCAACGACGGGAATATTCTTGCTCCTGCTTTGTATTCATCTGTGGGAAATGGTGCGTCATAAGCTTTGATTTCGTCTTCTGTGAAGTCTCTGATACAACCGCCATTGATGATTTTTCCTATTGGGAATTCCGGAGCTGNTTGTGAGAATTTCTGCCAGGCAAGGAAGGCTTCAGTCGCTTCTCCCTTACCTGTTGGAAGCCCAGTGTTGCCGATAACGACACGGTCGTACCGGTCNGGTTTTNGTGCNATCAGGCGTAATCCGATTAGACCTCCCCAGTCCTGCCCAAAGAATGTAATGGAGCTCAGATTTAAATGATCGAAGATTAGCTCTCTCATCCATCCAACATGCCTTGCGTAAGAGTAATCGGTTTGTTCAAGTGGCTTGTCGCTTTTGCCGAAACCAACTAAGTCCGGCACGATGACTCGATGGCCCTCTTCGACGATAATAGGAATCATATGCCGGTAAAGGTAACTCCATGATGGTTCGCCATGAAGCAGGAGAACGGGGTTAGCACCTACCGGCCCTTCATCAAGGTAGTGAACACGTAGAGTCCCACCATCTTGGTCATTTATTTCCCGATAGTTCGGTTTAAATCCGTAATCAACTACATTCTCAAACTGGGTATCTGGAGTTCGGATAGTATCCATTGTTGTCCTTTCGTTATCTGACTATTAAAGAGAAATTTTCAGTAGATCATCGCCGATCTCAACTTTTCCGGAGAAGTTTTCAGCAGCTCTGTCTCGCCACTGCTGCACTACTAACTCATGAAATTCATTTTCTGCTGGGGGAATTCCTGGCACGTAGTGAGTCAGAATTAACATCTCCATTCCTGCTCTTTGAGCAGTTTCCGCTGCTTCTTCTACAGATGAGTGATAATTCAGAATATCTTTAGCTCTTTGCAGCGGAAGTGTTTCAATAATGTCTTTTCTTATCGCTGTATGAACTAGCGCTTTCGCGCCATTGCAAAGTTGATCTAGGTCAGTACATGGAACCGTGTCTCCTGCAACGACAACAGAACTTTCTTGGTAGTCAAACCGGAAGGCGATTGTTGGGTCAACCGGTCGATGATCCGTGGGGGCTGTAGAAATACTCACCGCATTCGATAAGTCCAGTGATCCTTTAGTGATTTCTGTGACTTCCACCTGAGGAGGTTCATTAAGGTCATCATGATGAGCGAGTCTGTACCCGATATCAAGATCCAGAAAGTGCAGGATTCTGGCTACGGTTTCCTTTGTCCCCTCAGGACCTACAATTCTCAGAGGCTTAGGATCATCCATATTCAGAGCCCAGGAGGATGTGATCACATCATTTAGATCTGTTATGTGGTCGCTGTGAAGATGCGTTAGCAGTACTGCGGTGAGCATGGTTGGAGCGCATCCTGCACCGGCAAGACGCATAAGCACTCCCCGCCCGGCATCAACTAAGTAGTTCTCATCGCCCGCCTGCACCAGCGTTGAAGGCCCAGCCCTGTGTGGGTCAGGTATCGGAGAACCCGTCCCTAGTAAAGTAACGTCGATCATTTTGGCCCCCTATTGTTTGGCGTTTTCTGCGCGTTGCTGAACCTCTTTAAGGTCTTGAGGCTCACGAGCGACGAGTTGTATCTCTAGCTCTTCTAATTTTCCACTGTATGGAAAAGAATCCTTGTATAGTTCCGATACTGGAGATCCGTGGTCAAATCCGATACTTGCGCCTACTGAGGAAATCATCCTCATGTAAAGCGGAACTTCTATTGTCCCATTTGGTTCTTGATTGATGAAAAGCTCAATAGTTCCATTTTTTCCTAGCCTTCGGAACTCTGCTTTGAGTTCTACTTCACCGTTTGGAATCGTTGCTTCTGATTCAATGATTGAATGATCGTCAAATGCGTTGTAGTCAATCATTAGTCGGTCGTTGAGGACGAAGAAGGATATTCCAGAGTTCTCAGTTCCATAGGCAAAAAGTACGCCTCTTTCACCTGACTTAAAACTTACTTTTCCTGTGATATCAAAACTTCTTCCACCGATACTTGCTGCAGCTTGAGCGGGAATGGGTGACATAGGGGGCCTATAGACATACCTTCTATCTGGTAAGTGTGGTGATTGCTCACGAAACCGAGAGCCGAAGAGTTCTATCATTCTGTCGTCTAAAGGCATGACGCCATGTTTATGCGCTTCATCCCACCATAACTCCTGCAGTTCCTTAAGTTTTGACTGGTTAGATTCTGCTAGATCATTACACTCTGACCAGTCTGAGGAAAGATCGTATAGCTCCCATGGCTCATCGTCGTAGTCAGTTCCTTGTATGTGTCGGGTTACTGCTTTCCAACCTTCCGCAATGATTGCTCGGCTTCCCGCCATTTCAAAATATTGGACTTTATTGTTTGATTCTGCTTCAGAGTTGTTTAAGAGATGCGCAAAGGAGTGGCCTGTTACTGGTAGCTGTTCAATGCCCTTATATGTATCAGGTGGAGTGATACCGAGTAGCTCATAAATGGTTGGCGCAATATCTGACACATTGGCGAATTGATTTCGTAACTGGCCATTTTGTGATTCTTCTATTCCTTCTGGCCAGTGGATTATTAGTGGTACATGCACTCCGCCCTCATGCGTATTTTGTTTATACCATTTAAATGGAGTGTTTCCGGCTTGTGCCCATCCCCAGGGGTAATTGGTGTGACTATGAGGGCCACCTATATCATCTATTCTTTCAACGGCTTCATCAGGTTTCTCTAAAATCCCATTGAAAAATTTCATTTCGTGCATGACGCCAAAGGGCCCACCCTCTTGAGAGGCCCCGTTATCTGAAAGCAAAATTACGATTGTGTTATCCAACTGTCCAATGTCGCGTAAACCGTTGATGATTCTCCCGATCTGGTCATCGGTATGGTCAAGAAAAGCAGCGAATGCTTCCTGAAGTCTTGCCGCGAGCTTCTTTTGTGCATCTGGCAGGTCTTCCCAAGCATCTACACCAGGATTTCTTGGAGCTAGTTTTGTCCCTTCAGGAATAATTCCAAGTTTCAGCTGGTTTCGGTGCCATTGGTCTCGGACAATGTCCCAGCCTTCATCGAATTCACCTCGGTATTTTTCCAAATATTCTTGAGGTGCTTGATGGGGTGCATGTGTTGCCCCAAAAGGTACGTAAGCGAAGAAGGGTCTGTCGGGTCTGACTCCCTTTAAATCGCCTACCATAGCGAGAAAATTGTCAACGAGGTCTTCGGAGAGATGATACCCATCGTCTGGTTTCGCTGGCGGGTCAATATGGTGATTATCCTCTGTGAGACTTGGACTGAATTGATCTGTTTCTCCTTCAAGAAATCCATAAAATCGGTCGAACCCTCGCCCAAGAGGCCACTGAGAGAAAGGACCCGCAGCGGAACAATCTTCCATCGGTGCAAGATGCCACTTCCCTACGCAAAAGGTCGCATACCCGTATGTGTTTAAGATTTCCGATACCGTTGCAGCCTGATTTGTTATGTGGCCGAGCATGTTTGGAAATCCGGTTCGAAAGTTTGATACGGCTCTCATACCGACTGCATGTTGAGACCTTCCTGTGAGTAGTGATGCTCTAGTAGGCGAACATAACGGGGTGACGTGAAAATTCGTAAACTGCAGTCCATGCGCAGCAAGAGTGTCTATGTTGCTTGTATCGATCGATGATCCGTAGCATCCAAGTTGAGAAAAACCTGTGTCATCCAACAGTATGATGACAATGTTAGGGGCATCTTCCCCTGGGTGATTTGGGATCTCAAACCATGGTTCCGAGTCTTTTATCGTCTTCCCTATGACCCCCTGAAAATTATTTTCTTGTTCAGGCGATTTTGACATCTTGTCCCCTAGCTTTGCTGCTAATACTCTACAACTCAAACTTTGCTTGGATCCAAGCAGAATAGAGTTAGTTCCCTACGGATGCGAGGTCACGAAGAGTGTGACTACAGTTGCAGACCTCATAGTCTGGGTATCTGCGTTGAAAAGAGTCAGCGATTATTTGGATAGCAGTACGGTCCAGTCCTGGCATCAAAATATCCGTTGTCGATCCACACCGAAGATAGATACTTTCTGGTGAGAAAAAACTGAGCATTCCACTTTCGGCAATCTCCTCTTCGCTTCCATTGCCGAGAAGGCTNACCCCATANANCCGCCTGTTCTTGCCTGCGTTTAGCCGATACCAGATGAATTCTAAGAATGAACTTAACGAATCTCGGATCAGGTTTACCTTCGAACCTGGAACAGATGTCCAACGCACAGGGATTTCCAAGATAGAGAAATTGTGTCGATATGCAAGATCAAGGATTTCTGCGTCTTGCGCAAACCCTTTCAGTCTTGAAGAGGAAAATAGCATTTTGGCAACTGGGCTTCTGTATGCCTTGAACCCGCATTGGGTATCCGAGATCTTATGNCTAGTTAGTAGCTGTAGAAAGAAGGAAAATCCAATGGTTACGAATCTTCTTGCGCTAGTAGTTCCTTGAGTTTGTGACCCTTTAATAGATCGTGACCCTACGACAATGTGATGTTCCTGAAGNCCCTTTATTGCAGGTTCTATGGCGGATAGGTCAGTGGCCATATCTGCATCCATTGTTATAACGACAGGAGAGCTAGATACTGCAACCCCTGTCCTGAGAGCGTTACCCTTTCCCCTGTTCTTCTCGAGCGTGATTAACTTCCCTCTCGGAAATTGATGCTCTATCTCTTGCCTGCATAGGTTGCTTGTTCTATCGCTACTCCCGTCATCGACGATGATGAGTTCAATAGCTTCTGATGGGGTTTGTAAAGTCGCTAGTTTTTGAAGGAGTGGAAGTATTCTTCCTTCCTCGTTATAGGCAGGAATAATGATAGAGATTTTTGTTGCACTTTGGAAAAGGAAGCGGCAATCAGTCACAGTCGTGTCCTATTACGAAACCGGAATTTCAATAGCGGTCAGNATGATATCTTGAGCTATTCCAAACGTGCCTGAAAGTGTTTTTATTGAGCTCGCTTTGTTTATCGAGACAGTAAATGTTTGATTCTCAAGATGGAAAGNAACATGTGCATCTCGGAAACCAAGCCATTCTTTGGTGACAGAATTCCAAGCTTTATATGTTGCTTCTTTAGCTGAAAAAAGTAGCTTACCTGGATGCGCAATCTCTTTTCCTTTGGTGTTTTGCACCCAATTGAATTCTTCAGTGTCGCTTATCCTTGATAAAATCTTGTGAGGCAATGGTTCATTCGGTTCAGCATCGAGACCAAGGGATAGGATCTTGGATTTATGTGCTATAGCCGCAGCCGCATAGTTACTTGTATGGGTTATGGAGCCGACTAACCCGTCAGGCCAAACTGGTTCATTTTTGTCTCCGATAAGTACCGGAGCAGGGTCAACACCTAGCGTTGCCATAGCTACGTGGGCNCATTTTCGGCCGGTGACGAAATCCCATCGTCGTTTCTGAGAAACGCTTTTGAGAATTTTTTCTTCTTCAGGCCAAAGATACGAATCATCTAAGGNAGTGTCACGGATTTCGTGAGTAGCTNTTGCTGCTGAAAATAAGGCACTNAGTGTTTTCTGATGTTGTGGATCGCACCCCAGNTTTATAGGCATGAAGTTCCCTTTGGCCTCGTAACTAGTTTGATCGTTCGTTGAGNATTTGGTTGATGACTTTCCCATCTGCTTGTCCACGNGTTGATTTCATAATTTCACCGACAAAAAACCCTTGCACTTTCTTTTCGCCGCCACAGAAGCGTTCCCATTCTTCAGGATGGCTAGCGATAAGTTGATCTACTAGGTTTTCTAGCTCATCTGTATCAATTGCCTTTAGGCCAGATTGCTCCGCTATTTCTTGGGGGGTGCCGCCTTGCTCTACAAGTTCTCCGAGTATTTTTTTTGCCTGTGTGCTCGTTAANTCAGCTTTTTCTTCCATCTGAATTAAAGACGCAAACGCTGTTGGAGAGAGTTCTCCGAATCCATCGGAAAGATTATTGGTTAGGTATTTGATANCTGTTNGTGGTGTTGCTCCNGCGTGAATCGTTTCTGAAGCGAAGCCATCGTGNCCTCGCTCAACTATTAGAGCCACCTCAGTAATTTCCATCTCTGTTAAAGCCGCTAGCTGCACACGTCGCTCGGAAGGGAAACTAGGAAGCTCTTCGTCAATCATCTTAATCATTTGAGAGTTTGGGCTGAGAGGAACGAGGTCGGGTTCTTGGAAGTAACGGTAATCTTCAGCATCTTCTTTCGATCGACCCGGACGAGTTCTACCATCACTCTCATCCCAGTGTCGTGTTTCTTGGGAAGGGCTCTCACCATTTTCATATAGATCGATCTGNCGATTGGCTTCGTACTCTATGGCACGNCCNAGCGAACGAAGCGAGTTGACGTTCTTTATCTCACACCNNGTTCGTAGTTCATCTTCNCCTACCTCCCGNACAGAGACGTTAGCGTCNACTCGAATCGAGCCTTCTTCCATCTTTGCGTCAGAGACTTCTAGCGCAAGAAGAATACCTCGAAGTTCTTCGACATACTCTTTTGCTTGATCGATAGTTCGTATCTCTGGGTAGCTAACAATCTCGATTAGGGGAACTCCAGCCCGGTTGTAATCTACTAATGAATAATCAGACCCTGAGATTCTTCCAGTGCTTCCGACGTGGACCGTTTTGCCTGTGTCTTCCTCGATATGTGCTCTTTCAATNCCTATCCTCACTCCACTAGGCAATTCGAGATAGCCGTCCATGCTGGTTGGTTGATCATATTGGGTAATTTGGTAGTCCTTTGGCATGTCTGGGTAGAAGTAATTCTTTCTCGCAAATATTGACCGGCCGACTGAACAGTTAAGAGCCCTTCCTAGTTGCATTGCATATATCACGGCCTTCTCATTCACTACAGGAAGAGAACCAGGCAACCCAAGGCAAACTGGGCACACATTGGTGTTTGGTTCATCTCCAAATTGGTTCACGCACCCACAGAAGAGCTTAGTTTTTGTTCCAAGCTCTACATGCACTTCTAGGCCGACGATCAGTTCCCAGCCATTCTTTAGATTATTAATCATTACTTTTTTGCGCTTTCAAGAGTTGAAGCCACACGGTACATGAGTGTTTCTTGCATGGGTGGAACTAAGATTTGCACCCCTATCGGCATCCCATCGCTACCAGATGCGAAGGGAACAGAAATAGCCGGATGGCCTACGAGATTTGAGGGTATTGTGCATACGTCATTTACGTACATTGTCATGGGATCAGAGGTTCTCTCCCCTAATTTAAAAGCGGTGCAGGGTGATGTCGGAGAGAGAAGCACATCAAATTTTGAATACACCTCATCGAAATTCTGAGCTAGTAATCGACGGACCTTTAAGGCTTTCCCGTAGTAGGCGTCATAGTACCCTGCGGAAAGTACATATGTTCCAAGCATGATTCTTCTCTTAACTTCATTACCGAATCCGTTAGTTCTTGTGTT
>PAEG01000012.1 GCA_002703045.1 Acidimicrobiaceae bacterium | reverse complement strand
TAATCATCACATTTATATATCGTATCCTTAATTCTACATTCCATATTTTTCTCCTTTGGGTTAGGCCGCCAATATATCGTTGGCGGCATCGTTGTCTGCAATCACATCGCGAGATTTGTCGAGCTCATCTTCGAAAAGATGCCAGTAAACCTCTCTGGTAAAACTCTCTTTTTTGTGGCCGCATGGTTTGGTTAGAGCCAAGCCTCTCAGCCCGGCGGCGATCCATTTGGAAATCGCATAGTGCCTAAAAGCGTGGCCGGAAAATTTCGCTTCGAATTTTTCATCCCCATTATCCTTCTTCGTGAAATTTCCAATACCCAAGGTTTTCAAAATTCTCACTATTCTATTCCGAGGTCCCGATGGTGTCATCGCCGGGTTGGAGCCCATTCCGCCATTCGCAGTATTTGCGAAAAGTAGATCAGCGGCATTCCCATTTCCCCATTCTTTTTTATAGTCCTTCAGAACCTCGGCAACTGCCGCGGGGTAGGGGATCTCTCTCAGAGCCGCCATTGTTTTGACGCCCGGCATCTCGCCATAGCGATCGGCCGCTGATCGAACCTCAATGTGATCGTCTTTTATGTCGGACCATTTTAAGCCCCGGAGCTCGCCTCCTCGCATCCCGGTGAAAACTGCTAACACTAGATAGGTGTAAATCCATCCGGGGACGCCGCGAACTTTTCCAACATTCATTACTTTATATTTATTGGCGATTTCCCGATCCCGGATTTCAGAAGCGAGGGCGAGGATTTTTTTAATCTCATCGTGGGATGGGATCACAACTCTTTTGCGATCTCTTTTAACGCCGCCAACCGGTTTGGACTCCGCCTTGATGACCGCCGCCGGATTATTTTTTAAACCCCATGCCGGCTCTCTCAGGCAAAAGTCGAGGAGTAATTTTAAAGTGGCTCGAGCTCGAGCGACCGTTCGGAGCGATCGTCCGTTTCTCTCTAAGTAATCAACCCACCCTGTAAATGTCGCGGCATTTATTTCCGAGAGCAACATCTCGCCGCCGCCCCAAGTAGCCGTTTCAATATCCACATGGTTTTTGAAATATGACGGGTGATCTTTGATTGTCGATTTGCGGAACTCTCTTTCCTCATCGCCAAATTTTTTGGTCTCGAGATAATTTATCCACTCGTCGAAAGCGAACCTCAAGGTCTTGGCGAACTCAGGCGCGGCGATGTTACCCGCGGCAATATTTGCCTCGTTGAGTTCGGTTTTTAGACCCCACTCTTCGACCAAAATTCTGACGGCGTTTTTATTAACGAGATTATGCTCCGCCATCATTTTCGCGACATTGAAAGATTTACTTACACGTTTGCCGGTCCGATCTTTATATCGGCAAAAGTAAGAACCAGATTTTTTTAGATATCTGACATCAGCCATTAGACATCACCCCACCTTTCATCCGTCTCCTTCAGAAAATACTTGGCCGTTTCGACCCAAGAGGGGCCATCAACAAACCCGCAACCTTCTTTGAGAATTTTCTCTTCCTCGGCGAGAACATCCTTCGCGTATCTCCTGACCGCTTCATCGACGAAGACGTATCCGAGAACGTCAGTCGGACAATTTTTAAGAGTTTTCGTCCAGAACTTGAAATTTTTATCAGCCATTATTTAACTCCTTTCACATCGTAACGTGGGTTAGTGGTTTTCAAACAAATCTTCCCGGCTTCGAGCCGAAGGTTCTCTTCGGCCGTGTTCAACCAAGAATGCATCGATAATGCCCGGACCATATTTCGGATCGGACCCTTGCTCGAATTACCGATGATTTTCCATGCTTCAGTTCTATTCATTGTTACACCTCTCTATAGTTACTGCGGATGCCATCAGCGATTTCATCCCAATTGACCCTAACGAGCCAATCCTCGGCCATGCCTTTTAAGAGGAGGTTGCAATCGCCTGTTATCTCCTCGAGCCATTCCTCGGCCATGCCCTTGAGGTACTCACCGAAAGATGGAAAACCCATATCGAGGTCTTCGTAATCTTCCCAAGGATACCCATCAAAAAACTCGAGGTTCATTTTCCAAGTTTCGTAATTGGACCATCCGTTATATTCATCGACATATTTCATGGCTATTCCCATTATGCGGCTTCCTTTCTGCTAGAGTTGACGGTTAAATCCCCGTTAACTTTTTTATCGAGATAATCTCTCATCGCGATAACCGGCTTCGGGGTGTCCGGGTAATTTCTTTTATAATTGATTGCTAGGTTGGTGCTGTCGGCGCTATCAAATCTGATCCGATCCAGAGCTCCGAGACCTCTCATCATATGAACCCAAGGCCGGGTCCCGAGCTCGAACACTTCGATCGCATCAATCACGCTCATCGCCTTAACAATCCGATTATAAAATTTTGATCCTCGCTTCGAGCCCTTGGCTATGTCGTACTCTTCGCACGATCCGAAAGCGATGAAGTTGAAAAGCCGAGCCGCTTTATTGAGGAGCTCGAGGCTTTCATTTATGTGCCAGCAATACATCAGCCGGCCCGTCAAATCTGCGGGGACAAAATCTCTAATTGCCTCAGCCGCTTTATTCCAATTCTCAATTTCTGAGCCGCCGATTACATCTGGTATAACCGCGACCGCATTCGGGCATCGTCTCATCGCGTCGATCGCCCATTTCCAAAACCCGGCCCAATATTCAGTGTCGAGCTCGATCCCTTTTTTCCAAGCGCTGAACGCCCCGTTGTCGAGGATGAGAATTTCATCTTCTCCGATCGAGGCGATCGCCCGGTCAAGATCCCGTGGTTCAAAATATGAAACGCAGAACGATCCGCCCGGCATGTCATTCCAAACTGCCGCCGGCGTGATCGGTGTTCCGTGAACCAATCTTTTATATGAGCCCGGGATCATTTTCATTTTTAGTTGATCTCCTTTTTTGTGCCGTAATTGGTCTCGCCTGTTTCGCAAGCGGCGATCTCAGTGTATAACCGGTCGCGGACCCAAGTATCGGTCGCTTCCTCGAACCGCTTATCTTCTCCGAGCTCTTTAAGTTTTAACCAAATCCATCCAACAGATTTTTCTCCGAGGACGGCCCATAGGTAGATCTCTTCGACCTTTAGATTTCCCTCTCGAGAATACATTCCAAAATCGATTTTTGATTTATAGCTCATCATTTACTCTCCTTTTTTGGGGGGAAAATCATTTCTGAAATAGTTGTGACGTTTTCATCGTTCTCGGGATCGTCTCCGACATTCCAATATTCGACAATGTTTTCGCCAGTTGAATTATCGAAATAAAAGGTCTTGCCGCCAATCGTGACGTAGACCCCATTCTCTGTTTCGAGGGCTATTTTTTTAAATCCCTCGGTTTCGACTTTGATTATACTATCATAACCAAGGGCTCGAACGGTTTCGACTTTGACTTTATCCATTAGGCAGTCTCCTTTCCAAAAGTGTTTAAATAATCTTTACGAAACTTGGATCCATCATCTTCGAAGAATAGGTCGGTGGGAGATAATGGTGGGTCCAAAATAGTCTCGAGGCTATCAAGGAAAGAGGTATTTTCGAGCCGATAATCTTCGAGCTCTTTTACCGCTTCGAGCTTCTCGATAACTTCGCCGATGAATTTTAGATCCAGAGTGAACCCTTCCTTCTCGTAAGAACCGTCCGGGGTTTCTTCTTTGAGGATCTTTTCGGCTTTCTTCGCCATCTTGATCGCTGTTACGATGTTTTTATTGGAGGCATCAATTAGAGTTTTCGCAAACTCGAAAGTGGAATAGGATTTAAATTTAGACATTAGGCAGTCTCCTTTTCGGTTAAAGTGAATAGTAAGATTTCTTTTTGTTATCCCAGTATTTGATGTCGGTGCATCCGGCGTTTGGCATCCCGAAATCATCGAGAGGTTCGAAGCCCTCGTAATCTCCGGTGATGATACCCATGTAATAGAGCGACCCGTCATCATCGAAGAGTTTAAATTTTTCAAACCCATCTGGAACTATATGGCCGGGATATTTTCCCAAGACTTCTATTTTCTTTTTAAGCTCTGGGGAGATGTCCCCGGGACCAATTGTCCCGACCTCATCGCCGTAATATCCGGAACCAATAAACTCGCCTTCAGTTGCCGGATTTAATAGATCAAAAGTAATTACCCATGCATATGTCATTTAACTCTCCAACCATTCATCGAAAGTTTTTAGGGGAAGACGTTCGCCGCGAACGCCAGTTGTTCGATCGTTCCCATCTCGATCGCCGGCACACATCACATAGATGTCGTACCGATCTCTTAAAGTTTCAGTGGAATTACTGAACTCGTTTCTCATCGCTACTCCTTTCTGTTAAAAACTCAATTACCCTCTCATGGGTACTTTTATACCCGCTAGAGGGTAGTGTCAACCCCCAATGGTAAAAAAAATGGATATTTATTCAAAAAACTGCTTGGAAACCCTGATTGGACTCCTTACTGTCACGCCGGAGGCCGCGAGTTCAAGTCTCGTCACTCCCGCCACTCCAAAAGTCCTAGAAACCCGGGGTTCTGCGGGTTCCAGAGCATCTTCGAGCATCTTTTCCAATAGAATAAAATGAGAACAAATCGTCGAATTGAGGCATTTTTGACGTATAAATGGATATTTTTTGGATATTTTTATTTTGCTAAATTTAGCAAAAAATAATACAGTTTTTAGCAAACTTTCAAATTTATTTTTCATTGAACGTNCTTTTTATGATTCCAACGGTTCGGCTTTCGGAGTTATCAATAGCAAAAAAATGATCCTCGGATTGGAGCTCATATAATTTTTTAGCGTCCCAATCTTTGATCCCGGCGATCGAGTTCGTTGCCATCGATTTACGTTCTGGATGTTTGGTGGCGATAACAGCATGATCTCGGCTGGTGATCTCTCGACCCATATCTGATGGATCGCAACAAATCAAAATNGTTCCCTTCGGGTAGTCTATATATGTATCGTCGTCGACGGTATATGCGAATAGATTATCGTGGTCTTTATTGTTCTCGGTTCGAGGGATCGTNATGGTAAATTTCTCTTCTCGCGGCAACTCACCATAAGCATAAAATTGTCCTTCCTCGATCGATCCCGTCACTTGGATAAGCTTGCCGGCTTTTCTNTTNTATATGAGACCGAGCTCGAGGGCCAAATCGACAATATCTAAAAAGAACGATCCNGTGATGGGAGCTTCGGCTTTNTCCCACCGGGATACNGAGCTCTGGCCGGCTCCAATTTTCNTAGCAAATTCCAACTGGGTTAGTCCGAGCGCTTCGCGAACATCGATGCAAAGTTGGCTCGATTGTTTTAGCGTCGAAGCTTTTGAATTTTTTTTCATCATATCCCCAAAATATTAATTCAACTTTTACAGTACATTGCAAAATGGTTCAACCCGCAAACGGGTTATTTATAATTTAGATCAATTAACACTTGCGTCAACCCGCTAACGGGTATTAGGATCTTTGAAAATACCCGCTAACGGATTTAAAAATGACGTTCAAATATTCGAGAAGATACAAACGCAAACCAATTACTCTAATTGAAGAGATTCGGGTGAAGCTTTTCCGGATGTCGCAAACCGAATTTGGGAAAATATTAAACCGCGGCCAATCCACCATCCAGAGATGGGAGCATTCGAACCCGGATATGAGGACACTTCCTCAGAGCTCCGATCTGGTTAAATTAAAGTCTGTTGCCGAAGAGATGAATGTCCGGGTTCGCGATAAACAAATCTTCGAGATAGCTGAAGGGAAACTAGCGGGATGATAATTGCTGGNGTTGATCCCGGCCTCTCTGGTGGCCTTGCATTTTTAAATTCTCGCAATTATCGCCTATCAACTTTTGACATGCCATTACTGGAAATGACCAAAAGCGGAAAAAAGAAAAGAACAATCGACTGCGCGTTNCTTGGATCATATTTTTCAGAATTTAAACCNGATCGATGTTTCGTCGAACAAGTCGGAGCAATGCCCGGCCAAGGCGTGACCTCGATGTTTAATTTTGGACGGGCTGTTGGATCTATCGATGGCATCGCCGGGGCTCTTCTAGTTCCCATTTATTATGTTACGCCGCGGCAATGGAAAAAACATTTTGGACTTGTTGCCGCCAAGGATGCCTCACGAGCTCGAGCGGCTCAGATCTTCCCGGCCAACAGCGCTGATTTCAAATTAAAGAAAAATGATGGAAAAGCCGAAGCCGCGCTCATCGCCGAATGGGGTCGACGATATGAACAGGGGCCGAGATGAGTAAAGAATTTTACATAAATATTCGCCACGGTGACGGCTTCGAAGAAAATAAATGGGAACTCATTATTCACAATGCCGGATACGGGGATTGCATTCATCAATCGGAACATTCCCCCGGGGAAGCATGGCGATTAATTCATTCGTTATTAAGTTTTGTCGAGAGGCAACAAAGCGCCCTCGAGGTGTCTGCTAGTCCGCCTCGAACCGATGAGCCCGAGGGATAAGCCCACTTCCCTCGGGTTCATTTTTTTTGCTGGAGAAAAATATTGAAACATAAAAGTGATGCTTTGATCAAAAAATATAAAGAGCGCGATGTGCTCTCGAAAGCATACAAAGATTTAACAGAAAGAATGGTTGCCGAGATCATTGCAAAGAATGGAGCCGAAGAAATATTCCAACGGCTCGATAAACTCATCGCGTGGACGAAACAAGTTCCCGATCCAAATCAATGTCTACAAAAGCTCGGATGGATGTGGGACCTGATAGCTTCACCGGCGGAGGTTCGTTTTTTAGCGCTTACAAGATTGTCGAAGATGCAAATGGAAATCCGCGAGGAAGCTGGAAAGGATCCGCTCGATGATCCGATCCCTTTATTTAACGATGAGCTCGAGGACATCAGTTTTATGCAACATGCAAAAAGGATTTTAATGACATGACCCTGACACTATCTATTCCAGAGAAAAACCATCTGGCCGATCTCGACAATAAATCGTCGCGGCTTCGATACCTTTCACTTTGTGCCATCGCCAAATCTGATGATGGATTAACCGCTGATGAAATTGCTGACGTTCTCGATGAGCCCATCCTCGAGGTTCGGCCCCGGGTCAGTGAGCTCGTAAGGAGCGGAGCGATCTTTAATAATAAGATTGGGAGATCACAATCGGGCAACCGCGCAAAATGCTGGAAGGTTGTCGATGGCTGATATTAATCTCGAAAAAGGGTTCTCGTTTAAAACCGCGCTCGACTTTTATTCCAAAAATCAAACTAAGGAATGGGGAGGGCATAACCGGCTCGATACAGTCGGGGCATCCGAGGTCGGCCAATGCATGAGGAAGATCGCTTTTAATAAGCTCGAGAAAAAGATCGATCCACTCTATGAGGAAAGTCGCGGCGCGATGGATCGCGGCAATGTGATGGAAATGAGCTGGTGGGAGCCGGCAGTCGCGGCCTATTGCGAAAAGCTCGGCCTTGAATTTTTATTTTCCGGGGATGATCAATCCACTCTCGTTGACGGTTATCTATCAGCGACCCCGGATGGTCTAATTGTTGGAGCTCCAAAAGACTGCCTCAAGCATCTGGGAATCGATGACATCGAAAGCGAAAGTTTCGTCGCTGAATGTAAATCGATCGACCCCCGGGCGAGCCTTCACGAACCGAAGCACGAGCACGTTTTTCAAGTTCAGATCCAGATGGGCCTGATCCATGCCGCGACCAATTACAAACCAAAGTATGCAGTGATCACATATATAGATGCATCTTTCTGGGATGATATTCGAGAGTTCGTCATCGAGTACGATCCTACAGTTTACGAGATTGGAAAAAAGCGAGCTCTCAAAATTATGAGCTCAGGCGATCCACTAGATCTAAATGCTGAGGGCGCCGGGACCTCGAACGAATGTAATTACTGCGAATATAAATCACAATGCAAAGAGGGATCGGCGGCGAGAGTTCCAACGTGGAAAAATCCAATCACCAGCAGAAAGAATATGCTCGAGTTGATGAAAAATGCTCAGGCAAAAGAGGATCTCGACCGAACCATCAAGCAATTCGAGAGAGAGCTCAATGAGGTTAAAGAGAATATTAAACGGATCCTCGAGGATGAGGACACTTCGCATGTCGATCAAGAAGGCGTGGTGATTTCTTATTCGAAGGTGAAAGGTCGAAGGGCTATCGATTGGGATAGTCTTGGGCCAGCGCTCGAGGCGGCGGATATATGCCTCGAAGATTACAAATTATTACAAACATCGCATACCCGGCTAACAACCAAACTTAAATTTTTGAAAGGCTCTAAAGATGACTGAAGTAACCACTACTGAGAAGACTGACATCGCAATACCCGCAAATGATCCTTGGGCTAAATACGAGGAGCAAAATCCGATCATAGAAGGAGATTTGTTTTTGTCGTTTAAAAGCGGCGGACCTCTTGTTGGCAAATATGTTTATGGTCCCGATAACGAGGAGCTCGAAATTCCAACCCAACTTGTGATTAATATGAGTGAATTTTATCGAGGGTTTTTAAAATGGGGTGATAGCTCGAACCCCGGACCGGATGAGGAGCAAATTGTCCGGATAGAAAGCGGCGCTCCCATGATCCAGAGAAAAGACCTCGATGAAAGGGACGAGAGCAAATGGCCCAAAGAGTTCGATAAACCGCAAGACCCGTGGAAACCATGCTTACAAGTTCAAATGAAACGTGAGAGTGACGGCCAACAGTTTAAATTTACGACAGCTACACCCTGTCAGATAAATTCATTCGATAGGTTCTTTTCCGATTGGATCAAACAAATGCGTCAGCATGAGGGCGAACACGCCATCATCGAGCTCGGCAAAAATAAGTTCGAGGCCGCCTCCAAGAATGAAATCCCATTCTGCACATTTAAAATTGTTGGATGGTCCAGCTTCGAGCCGGTAGATGATGACGCGGCGGCACTTGAGCAAATTAAGGAGCAAGTCGAAGCTCCGAAATCGAGCAAGAAAAAATCTAATTTTTAATTGAGCTCGTTTATCCCCTGTTCACGAGCTCTAAAGGCGCGGTCTTTACGGCCGGGGGACATTAGTTCACGGCGAAACATGCCTAGACCTTGAGAGTTGTTTGACGCCGGGGAGAGACCCGGAACTAGCTGGATGATAAAAATGAACACTGAAGATTTCTTACGCCAAATATATAGTTACACCGAGCATAACGTCGAGCTTAGATCGTTCGCCGAGGATCGCTCTAGTGANGCGAGAGCTCGACCGGTCTTTACCCGGGACCCAGATATCGTTGAAGCTCATCTAAAGCGCTTCGATAGCCCCGGGCGAGGAATGTTCTTCGGTGTTTGTACTCGCCGCACCGGAGCCAGCACCGGTCGGCGTGAGGACCTCGAGGAGCTTCCGGCATTATGGCTCGACGTTGATTGCGATAAGGATGGCATTGACGAGACCGAGTTGNNCGGTGCGCTCCTCGAGGTCGCTTTACGACCAACCATGATTATCGAAAGCGGCGGCGGTATCCATGCTTACTGGAAATTGACCGAAGCGATCGACGTTACGGAGATTGGATCGGAGCTCGAAGAAAATATAATTTCAGATCTCAAGCGACTAGCCAATGTATTTGCTGGTGATCCAAAAGTCTGCGANCTCTCACGGGTGATGCGATTACCGGGATCCCATAATTCTAAATATGGTGAGCCCCGGGAAGTTAAAATAGTTCACAACGGTCAGGTCGAGTACGAGCTCAACGATATTTCTGATTGGTTAGATATTCAGCGGCCCATGATGGAGAGCCCTGAGCAAATCGATGAAGCGCTCGACGATCCATATGATCGATACAATGCGGCCCACGGTTATAAGCCNGCNATCGACATCGATGGCACACTCGAGAAGATGTCATATATGGCGGCCGGTGAGAACTCGATCCACGAAACGCAATTGAGGATTTCGGCATCGATGGTTGGGAAGGGCTACGAGGACGATGAGATCGTCGAAGTTATCCTCGAAGCGACGACAGCTTCGGCCGGCAAGTATGGCACTAAATGGAACTGGTCCCGGGANGAGAAGAACCTCCGGGGCATGATCGAAGATGCTCGAAAAAAATTTACAGCTCCAGAAAAACCCAGAGCGAAAGTAAATGGTGAGAAGCCAGCAATCGATCCAATCGAACGCGAGGCCCTGATGATCCCAAAGCTCGGAGCGGCAGTCCTCGATATATGGCAAGAAGAGAAGGGAAACCTCCTCGCAACCAACGGCGAGCTATTCACATATAATGATGGCTATTGGAAAGCGTTCGACAAGGCGCTCGATCAGGAGCTCGAAGTTGAGATCCAAATGTCAATCCGGGCNATGAAGGGNAACCCAACNACCTCGACCATTAGTGGTATTAAAAAATATATTTCATTTAACCCGGGGATCTTTATCCGGGGGATCTCATTCAATGATAGCGGCCTGATCGTTTGCTCGAACGCGGCAGTCGATCCACGAACTGGTGATGTCTTCGACCACGACCCAGAGCATTATTCTTTGTTTGGGATTGACTGCGAATACAATGTCGATGCCGACTGCCCAACATGGTTCGAATATCTAAACGGTGCTTTCGAGGATCAGCCGGAGGCTCCCGAATTGATTTCAATGCTACAGGAATGGTTCGGCGCGGCGCTCGTTCGAGGCAAGTCCCGGGAGCTCCGCAAAGCTCTCGTGGCCTATGGGCCTAGTCGAACTGGTAAAACTGTATTAGCTGGCGTNCTTCGAGCNCTGATCGGCGGCAAGAGCTCGGCGCTACAAATGCGAGAGCTCGCCGAAAGCTTCGGCCGGCAGACGTTGGTCAATAGCACCGGGTGGATTGCAGACGATGCGATCTCGGCCGGCGATGTCCTCGATGCTGAGAACTGGAAAACNATTGTNTCNGGTGAGCCCGTGTCGATCCCCAGAAAGAATTTAGGTAATTGGGAAGGGGAGCTCGATATCCCGGTNATGCTGACAGCTAATTCATTGCCAAGGGTTAAGGATGAANNNGATGCGGTCTACAATCGAACCATCTTCCTCAATATGACAGCAGTGAAGGACGAGGAGCTCGTTGCCGGGCGGATCATTATGAATGAGATCAAAAAGGAGATCGGCGGCGTGTTAAATTGGGCGATTGCCGGCTGGAAGCGTTTAGAGGCCCGTGGGCGCTTTGACCCCCCATCTAGGATAGTTGAGTTAGCAGATAGCTTTAAAGCCTCTCAGGACCCGTGTGGGGCGTGGATGAATGAGTGCATTGAGATGAATTTAGAATATATGGTCGATCGACGGGACCTTGTGGCATCGATGCATGGTTATCAAATCGATGCTGAGGGTCGATCGCAAAATCAAACATTCGGTAATAAAAGGATAATTAAATCAATTAAAGAGGCATACCCATCGGTTATCGAACATCGAAACGCAACAGCCAGATATTTTGTAGGAATTAAACTGAATGACATAGGGCTCGAGTATTTCACCTCGTTCGACAAACAATCCGGATACCACCAAACAGCCGGAAGCGGAAAGGGTGTCGATTACATTAATGAGAAAGTTCCAGAGGGTGCAACATCTATCCATAAGAAGAAACGAGCCATGCTACAGAAGAGTATTTTTTAGATGGCAAATGCTCCGTTACTTTTTTGTGAGTTTCATCTCGATTTTGATTGCCAATGTAAAACAGCCGCCCGGCAATCAATGTTAAAGAAATCACATGGTACTCGATTAGTACCATGCTATCGGCACGGATTAGAGCATCGAAGGGACGANGATTGTCCTAAATGTAAGGAGGAGAATGAATGATTTTATGGCCTCATATTCTCGGCTTGGGCGTCATCGCTTTAATGGAAATTATGGCGTGGCGAGTGAGCAATGAAATTAACAAAAAAGAGCGTTTTAAAATAGGAGCTAAAATGATGTCACTTGATCATTTGCAAGTGTCATCGAAGTGTCATTCTGACATTCAAGTGTCATCGAATAATGACAGAAGAGCGGAATAATGACACTTGGATGTCAGAAGAAAAAAGCCAGGNGCATAAGGTAAGTTATTGAAACCAGTAAATGATTGNNAGTTTGTGTCAGAATGACACTTAGAATCTATTGAGAGCTGTTGGATTATATAACAGGTAAAAAGGGGTTAATTCGGCATATAGGACATAATTTAAACAGTTTTGGTTTTCAAGTGTCATTCTGACATTAATCTGAAAAAGGAGTGGTTATGAGCGATGAAAAGACGATCACCGAATTGATGCAAAAAGTGGGTGAAGCGGAGAGTGCATTTCTATCGAGATGGCATCTCTCGACCCTCGAAAAAATCGATGCCGAGCTCTATCAAAATGTGATGGATCAGTTGTCGATGTATAACGAAGCTCTCGTGACTGAAAGTATCGAGGATGCTGTTAATCTCGGCGAGGGAATGATCNGAGGTTATGCGATCGCAGTTAAGGCAATGGATGANGCTGGAGCAGTCGACGATGCTTATTTTGTTGGGTTCGATCGAGAAAGCGGCAAGCGCTTAGTNATCTCGGAGCGAAAGGATTGTCTTGCCGCGGCAATACAGAAACAGCCCGGTAATTATTCATGGATCGCACCGGATGAGGTCGCTCGAATATTCTTTGGTCTCGAGATGGTCCAAGGTGTCAAAGAGCTCTGGCCGGATGCTGAGGTCAGTGAGGTAGCATGATCGATGCTGACATGGTTGCGGCACGATTTGAGGAAGCCGCTAAGACTGAGTACGATTTGTATGTTCACGGCGTTAAGCCGCAAGAGTATGGCACAAATCTTCCGGACATGATCAAGGAGTTTAAGGACATTTATTCCCGGGATGAGTTCATTGATAAGATGGATATTGTGATGAGGAATATGAGGCGGCCAAGCGGTCGAGAGATCGATCGAATGTATCAGGTCTGGGAATGGCGAACGTGGCTCGAGCTCAATGAACGACAGATCGTCGTGTGGCGATCATTTAAGATTAGATGGAAGACTATTTGTCGACGACAACGGATCTCCCGGGCAACGGCTCATCGACACTGGATGGGTGCAATGGTTAAGATAACGCATCGATTAAAAAACCCACAAACGGGTCGAGACATGTGAGACAATTTGTGCTAGGCAATTGGTTAGACTTGATGAATTGCGAGTGGCCGCGAAGGTATCTTTACTAACATACTCGCTTTTGATCGGTTTCTGTTAATTTCATGAACGAGCCGACCACTCGTTATCAACATAGTTTAAACGGTGAACAATGCCAGCATCAAAGCATAGCGATGAGCTCGTGCAGAAGATCCTCGAGATGCTTCTCGATGGGATGTGGATCAATGAAGCTTGCCGCAAGGTTGGCATCACGGATCGAACATTGCGTCGATGGCGTCAGGATGATGACAAGCTCCGAGCTCAAGTCGATGACGCTCAGAAGATGGGATATATGAAACAACTCGAAACCGCTTTCTCTAAATTGAGGAAGGCGAAAGGTCGAGATCAGATCCTTCGAGCCGATAAAGAAATAGTACATCTCGAATGGATCATTAGTAAGATGGTCCCGGGATTTGAGGATAAGAGAAAGGTAACGGCAGAGATCAAGACCGTTCAAGTTCAATGGTTAGATGATGGAGATGAGGATGCTAGAGCTCTTGATCCTAGTGCTGACTTACTTAGTCCCGGTTCCGATACCGATCTAGTGCATTAGTCCAGTAGTCAGGATCCTATTGTCCCCCTCGTACGCGGGAGAAGCTGGATCATGGTGATAAATGGCAGAGATCCGCGACATTTTGTGTGACACACGGCACGACCGGCCGGCGTCCACTCAATGATTTCAATGGGTTACGACCATCGATTGCCAAATAAATGACTAAACGCGATTTGTTCTGCCACGTTTTTCGGTCGACGGGGGGTGGGTCCAAAAACCGAAGCGGCCCGGACCGTCTTTCGGTCCCTGAGATCTGTCCGACGATGAAATTCTGGAGAGCACCAACCCCGAGGAGGGTAAATGTTTTTAACTTTTTTAATAGCTATTTTAGCCAGCGTGATCGGCACGGTTGCCGGGATCCTAATTTTTGCCGCAAGCTTTGAGATTTGGAATACCAAGTTAAAGAAGATCGTTAAGAAAAATTGGCCCAAGTAATAAAAATTCCGTATAAGCCCCGGCCGCTCCAAAAGGAGTTCCACACGATCGCGCCGCGCTTTACGGTTTTGGTAGCCCATCGAAGATATGGCAAAACGGTTCTCGCAATTAACGAGCTCTTAAAGCGTGGATTGCAGTGCAAGTGGCCCCGGCCGCAGTGTTCGTACGTTGCCCCGACTTATTCGCAAGCTCAGAGAATTGCTTGGGGTTATCTGAAATTATATGCCGGTGTAATCCCGGGATCTAAATTCAACGAAGCGAGTTTGAGGGCGGAGATCCCGCTCGGAGATGAGCGCGGCAATCTGACGATTTATCTGGTCGGTGCAGAAAACGCCGATAGTCTTCGCGGCATGTATAATGATTTTATCGTTGCTGATGAGTTTGGATTATTTCGGCCTTCGGTTTGGTCGGAGATTTTGAGACCAACGATTTCCGATAGGCTTGGCGGCGCACTCTGGCTCGGGACGCCGAAGGGTCACAATGCTTTTTATGATCGCTATATGCTTGCCAAGAGGATGATGGAGGGCGGCGATCCAGATTGGCTCGCGATTTGCCATACGGCGGATGATACTGGGATTATTGATAAAGACGAGCTCAATGCAGTTCGCGAAGAGATGAGCCCGGAAGAGTTCGCTCAGGAATATTTGTGCAGTTTTACAGCCGCGATTAAAGGAGCGTATTTTGCTGAGGATCTCGAGCTCTCCCAGAGCTCAGGAAGGATCGGCGATTTTAAATATGATCCACATTATCCGGTCGATACAAGTTGGGACCTCGGGTTCCGGGACGCGACTGCTATTTGGAGCTCCCAGACAGTTGATGGCGTCGAGCACTTTATAGATTTTTACGAAGCGACCGGCGAGGGTCTCGATCATTATATTAAGTATTTAAGTTTAAAGCCTTGGACTTTTAACAATCATTATCTCCCGCATGATGTGATGGTCCATGAGCTCGGGTCCGGTACGTCGAGATACGAAATCCTACGAGAAAAAGGAATCCGCGCTACTGTAGCGCCGAAATTGAAAATCGAGGATGGTATCGAAGCGTGTCGGCTCGAATTAAAAACGGTCAAGTTTGATGCTGTTGGTTGTGCCGCCGGGATTGAACATCTCCGGCATTATCGAAAACAGTGGGATGACAAGTTACAGGTTTTTAGAACAAAGCCGTTGCATGATCATCATTCGAACGCCGCCGATGCTTTTAGGATTTTTGCAACATCGAGACGGGATACAAAAACGCGGTTCGGCTATACGCCGGCAGTTATAAAAAATGGGCGATTGCCGGATGGCAGAATGGCTGTTCTGACGGATTATGCCGATGAGTTCGCCTGAGATTTATTTGGATCCTAGCTACTCTCAGATTTTGAGTGTTGCCCGTGATATGCGGGAATGGGATGCGGCGGAGATCTATCCGATGCTGAGATCGAAGACGCCGGAAGATCTGGCGGCGATGTCATTAGCCGCTACGATTACCGGGATAGTTCGAACCGATCATCCCATTATTTGTTTTGGGTTTAATGAAGCGGGTCCGAAATTTTATAATGCTTTTATGTTTGCGACCGATGAGTACCGGGACGGGATACTGACGCTCACCAGATTTGCACGGCGGGAGATGATCCCGTTTTTGTTCGAGGAACTTGGAGCCAATCGGATTGAAGCTCGATCGATGCTCGGCCATACAAGTGCTCAGGCATGGATGCGGACACTGGGCGCTATTGATGAATGTGAGATTATTGACCGGGGCGAGAACCGCGAGACCTATATCGTCTTTTCGATCACCCGGACGGCTTATGAGAGAGGTTTGACGTCGAAAAAATGAAGCGTATAGGGGTCAAGCTTTTTTTTAAATTATTTTTTATCTAATGTTTTCAACGAGTTAATTTTTGAAATAGGCCAAAAACGGCTGTTTTCTGCGATTTTCAAAAACCCAATATGCTATAATAGCCTCATCAAAAGAAAGGAGACTATTATATGACTAAAACGAAAACAGCACCATATAAGATCGAGTACGAAGGAAACGGCAATTATTCCTATGCCGTGACGTATGTTACTAAGGATGGCGATCACGATATTGAAGCGTATTACTCGCCGTACAAAACGGATTTACTTACAGATAAAGAATTGTTTGATAAGGCGATTGCTCACGCCGCGTATAATAACGATACGTATAACAACAATTCCTATGTAGCTAAAATTAAATCGCCGTTTAAATAAGAATAGGTTTTTTGGAGACCAGCCTTCGGGCTGGTTTTTTTTATGTAAAGGATTGTCATATGTGTTTTTTCGGCGGCAACAAACCACCTAAAGTTATCGAAGGACCACCGGCTCCAACCGAGAGCAACGTGGACGCAGATACCAAGCGATCCGAAGCGGGAATGAGAAGAATGGCGGCCGCGCAGACCGGAGGGCGTCGATCGACTATTCAAAATCTTGGCGGCGGGGCGGGGCTCGATGATGATCCCGATAGTATTTTTAAAACAACGATGAGTGCTTAATATGTGTTGGAGCGATGACGGCGGTGGAGATACCGGCGGCGGCGAAGATCTAGGAACCGATATCGCCGGGACGCCAAATAGAAATTCTGCCGGCTACGGCCCATTACTTTCCGCGCCGGCAGTGGCACGGGGTGAGACGATCGACCCGTCAATGTTAGAAGATCCGCGGGGCGGAGTTCCTGATCGATATACTATTTCTGATAATGGAGCGCTCACTGATGTAAGCCCACGGACCGCGGTTGAAGGAATATTCTCTGATAACCCTTTAACAAACGCCGGGAGACTAGGGGGTGATCCCGAGATCTCTGGCGGAGCTAAAATGGCATCCGCGATTGTGGGTGGTGTTTCAACTGTTGCCGGTCGAGGAATGGGCGGTGCTGGTGGCGCTTTGAATAATATGGGCGCTTACCATAATACCAGCGACGATGATAATTTCGGTTTAGTTGGTGATTTAAATTTAACCCGGGCGGGAACTCTTTATGGANATACGCCGGGGGATCATNNTGTCGATGAGGGCGGTATGCGCGATGGGACACGAGGACCCGGCCTCGGCACTTTCTATCAAGGCAATGCATTGAGTAACTACAATACGNTGGCAACGGCGGCTCCCGAGACAATGGTTAATGTATCCGGGTTCGGAAGGATGAGCGCCGCCGATGCGGTAGTTAATCATTTTAGTTTTGATCCTAAATCTGGGGATGTTAATTACACGAATACATCAGTGGCTCCACCCGCCGCGAAGAGTGGTGCATCAGAAGATGGGGGTTCAAGTGTCTTTGGGAATATTATGGATTCGATCTTTGGAGGTGGGTCAGGTGGGTCAGGTGCAACACCGGGACCAACAGGTCCACCAGATATCGATTATGGAAATGATTACACTCCGGCTGAAAAGAAAAATTCGTTGGTTCAGCCGGTGGCAGTAACGCCGCCAATTGTTTCAGATGATCGGTTCGCTGAAAACTCGACCGTGCCATATCAAAGATTTAGAAGACGGGGAGGTTCGATTTTTTCGAACCCTGACTACGAACTCGAACGGGCGGGACTTGGAGGTGCTTAATGTGCTTTGGTGACATGGGTGATTGGATGAATAACCGCGACCGGGCGGTTCCTTTAAAGGATAGAATGAAAGGAACACGCGAAGCGGTATTTAATAAAGGGTCGGATGCTGAGGATGGATCCTCGGTTGGATCCGCCGTATCGAGCTACGCTAAGACCGTCAATAATTCGGTCGCAACGCAACGGGGCGGATCTCCGCGGAAGCAAAAAGGGATACCAATTTAGATGGATCTAGCTCCTTTAATTCGTCAGTACGAGCAAATGAAACATGCTCGTTCAACTTTGGATCAGCATTGTCAAGAAATTGCCGAGCGGATCTTTCCGCGGATGGCGGAGTTCGGGTTCGATAGTAATCCACCCGGCGTTAAACGAACCAATGAAGTTTTTGATGCGACCCCGGCANTAGCGCTTGATCGCTTTGGTGCGGCAATGGAAAGTTTGCTCACCCCTCGATCTTCGAAGTGGCATACTTGCCGGGCGAATAATGAGGATCTCATGCGGATCCATAACGTGAGATTGTATTTTGATGAAATCACTGATCTCCTTTTTAAGATGCGTTATTCATCGACATCAAATTTCGCCAGCCAGAATTACGAGCAGTATCTTTCGCTTGGCGCTTTCGGAACTGGATCTGTTTTCGTCGCGCCGCACCCGGATAGGGAAGGCATTCGTTATCGAAATATTCCGCTCTCTGGTTTGTATATAGCTGAGGACGAAAATGGATTAATTGATACAGTCTTTCGAAGGTGGAGAGCAACCGCTAGGCAACTGGCGATGAAGTGGGGTACATCTGGAATTTCGAAAGATGCTCAGGCGGCTCTCGAGAAAGACCCGGAAAAAATAATTGATGCAGTTCATGTTGTGAAGCCGAATAAAGACAGGGATCCAACATCGCCATTTGCGAAAGATAAGCCATTCATTTCGGTTTGGTTCGAGCCGGCTCAACGGCACGAGCTCGAGGTCGGGGGTTACGACGAACAGGCATATCTAGTATCGAGATATAATACCAGCCCGGCAGAAATTTTTGGTCGATCCCCGGCAATGACAATCTTGCCAGATATTAAAATGTTGAACGCGATGAGTAAGACGACGATCCGCGCCGCGGAGAAAGTTGTCGATCCGCCAATTATTATTGCCGACGATGGTGTCACCCTCCCGGTAAATCAGAAAGCCGGCGGTCATACATTTGCTAGGATCGAGGGACGAGGATCTCAATCCCCGGTGATCCCAATGCAGACCGGCGGACGGATCGATATTGGTAACGATTTAATGGAACAGCGNCGNACGACTATTAATGATGCGTTTTTAATTACGTTATTTCAGATCCTCGTCGATACTCCGAATATGAGTGCAACCGAGGCAACATTTCGAGCTCAAGAGAAAGGAGCTCTCCTTGCTCCAACAGCCGGTCGGCAACAGAGCGAATATCTCGGGCCGCTTATTCATCGAGAAATTAACATCCTCGCNCGGCAAGGTTTATTGCCAGAGATGCCGCCAGAGCTCGCCGAAGCCGAAGGTGAGTACGAAATCACCTATGTGAGCCCTTTAGCGAGGGCTCAGAGGGCAGAAGAGGGTGTTGGTATACTCCGCACCCTAGAAAGTATTCAACCGCTTGCGGCGGCCGATCCGGGAGTCTTCGATAATTTTGATACCGATGAGATCACCCGGACACTGGCTGATATTAATGGAATGCCAAATCGAACTCTTGCTGATCCGGCAGTCATAGAACAGACACGGCAAGAGAGAGCTCAACAGGCTCAAGCCCAACAAGCGATCGAAGGAATGCAAGGCGTAGCTGGAGCGGCTAAGGATGGAGCTTCCGCACTTCAGAGTTTCGATGGGGCTATGGCTATGCCGGAAGAAATGGGCGGTGATGTTGGTTAATGCAGTAAGGCGAAGGAAAGTAGTTGGCGCTTACAAAGCTTTTTTAAGATCACCAGACGGTAAAACTGTTTTGAAGGATTTAATCAAATCGACCCGGCTCTTTTCAGATACCGGGATTATGGACGATGATGAATTACGACAACTCGAGGGCGCTCGAAACGAAGTTCGGCGGATGATCCGCCTAGCTCATCTCTCAGATGATGAGCTCGACAATATGCTAGAGGAGCCCTTGATAAATGAATGAAGTAATTGAAGTAGCAAGCGAAGGATTGGAAAGTTCAACTCCGGCTACAGATGTAGAGAAAACAGAACCCACAAATTTTTATGATAATTTTGAAGGGGACGATCGCGGTTATTTAGAAACTAAAGGATGGGATAGTCCCCAAAAGGTTCTCGAAGGATATCGAAATCTCGAGACGGCTTACGGCGATCCGAACAAAGTTGTATTGCCGGGTGAAAATTCAACACCAGAGCAAGTCGGTGAATTTTGGTCAAAGCTTGGGAAGCCGGATGATGCTGGTGATTACCAGTTAAACGCTCCCGAGAATTTTTCCGGTTACTCCGAGGAGCTCTCGGAGAGTTTTAGATCTAAAGCGCATGATTTAAACTTGCCGGCTGGAACGGCTAGAGATCTCCATGATTGGTTTGTCGAGCAACAAATTGGGAGCCAGCAACAGATTACTCAAATGCGGGATGAACAGCTTCAATCCCAATCAGACGCCGCGAAAAAAGAGTTTGGCGATAAGTATAATGAAATGGTTCAACACGCCGGAAATGCGACAGCGTATTTTAACCGGCCGGGGTTCCAGCAATTGATCGAAGATAATGGTCTCCAAAACCATCCGGAATTTATAGCGGTATTTGGAAAGCTTGGTGAGATGCTCTCGGAGCCTAACACTGATGGAACCGGATTAGGAACCGGTGTTGGTGCGATCGATAAATCTCCCGAAGCGATGATCCGGGAGAAAAAAGAAGATCCGGAATTTATGAAAGCATACACCACCCGGGAACATCCGGCTCACGATAAAGCCGTGAAGGAAATGGATGCTCTTTATACAAATTTAGCTCGGTCAATTACCGAGGATTAGGAATAAAAAATCGGGTAACGCTCGCTCTGGCGGGTGTCCGGTGACGGTCGGCGAAAGTGCCGAGGGCGTGGCAACCTATGTCATATGATAGGGTCCGGCAGTTCGCCGGGTAAGTCTATTCGAATTGTATTAACTTTAAATCTTGGAAGGATACTCAAATGAGTAATCAAGTCGAGACAGCACGGTCGATCCAATTTGGATCGAACATCGACATTCTTCTACAGCAGAAGGATAGTCGTTTTTCCTCGTGTGTTCGCGTGGAAAGTCTAACTGGTAAGAAGGGGTCATTCGACAGAATTTCCGCTACTTCAGCAGTTAAAAGAACAGTGAGACATGGAGATACACCATTGATTTCCACACCTCACGACAGGCGATGGGTTTTCGCAAACTATTACGAGTGGAGCGACCTTGTTGATAATTCTGACACTGTTCAATTAGTGGCGGATCCGACGAGCAGTTATGTTCAAAATAGTGCGATGGCCTTAAACCGATCAATGGACGATGAAATTATCGCGGCGTTCTTCGGAACTGCGGTAACTGGTGAGGATGCTGGAGGCACAACTGCTTTTCCAGCGGCAAACCAAATTGCCCACAACTTCGGTTCAGATAGTGATCTGACTGCCGTTAAACTGAAAAGAGCTCGAAAAATTCTTCGCGCTAATGAAGTGGATCCGGACGAGGAGCTCTATTGTGCAATTGGCTCTGATCAATTTGAAGCTTTGCTTACAGATGATCAGGTCATCAACCGAGATTATACGCTCGTAAATAAATTGGACGATGGTGAAATCGTTAAATTTATGGGCTTTAATTTCATTGGTTCCGAACGTCTTCTAACTGATGCCAGCGGTTATCGCCGTTGCCCAGTTTGGGCTAAGTCGGGAATGTTGATGGCGAAGCGTCAATCCGTGATTTCGAAGGTGTCAGAACGCGCCGATAAATCTTACTCAACTCAAGTGTACGCCGCTATGGATATTGGCGCTGTTCGCTTAGAAGAGGGCAAGGTTGTCGAAATTAAATGTAATGAATCAGCATAGGAAGGAATAAGCAATGGCTGTTACTACTGAGAAAAGTGACCAGATCACTAACGCCGAGGCTTCCCCGAGAACTGGGATCCCCGCCTATGATTGGTCAGGAAAATTGCGTATTGCTCGGTTTGACTTTACGCAAGGTTCATCCGCGGGAGATGCCAATTCTACGGCAGAACTCGTGAGACTACCAACTGGCCGGGTACGAGTGTATCTGGCTCAAAGTCGTATCACGACATCAGCATTTGGATCATCTCGAACATTGGACTTAGGTCATATGGCCTATACCGATGAAGCTGGAGATACAGTTGCGGCGGACGAGGATAGCCTCGATGCCGCTCAGTCTGTATCCGGTGCGGCGAGCTATGTTCCAATTGGAACTGTCGGCGGAGAGGAAAGCTATCTTTTTAGCTCTCATTCCACCGAAGGTGTTACGATAATAGCTAAGTGCGAGGGTGGAACTATTCCCGCCGCCGCAACTATTAAGGGTTATTTCGTTTACGCCGTTGAGTAGGGGTAACTGAGATAAAAGAAATTGGGGAGCTTTCGAGCTCCCCTTTTTTATGGAGTTTTAGCAGATGAAAAAACAGAAGCCGAAGAAAACAAAAAAACGAGGCTATTAGATGGCGAGTAGTGTTGAGATCTGTAACAAGGCTTTACAGCTTTTGGGAACGTCGAAGCCGTTGACATCTTTGGCCGATGATACGAAAGCCGGCCGCGCCTGTAACCGGGTATATGATCCGATCCGATTATTAATGTTACAGGGACATCCGTGGAATTTTGCTATGAAGAGATCGTCTTTACCAGCTTTGGTAGAAGTCCCGGCATGGGGCTTTGCGCTCTCCTATCAGGTCCCGAGTGATGCTTTATTTGTAAAGGAAATCAATTCGACAGAAGAATGGAAAATTGAAGGGGACAAAATTAATACCGATGAGGTAGCACCTCTCGGTGTCCTTTATATGCAAAATATTGAGGATCCTGATTTGATGACGCCGCTATTCCGTGAGGCTTTATCGGCTCGGGTTGCCGTAGATATTGCTTACGACCTAACAGGTAACGCAACATTATTAACTAATTTAAAAGCAATCTACGATGAGAGATTATCCGGAGCTCGAACGAACGATGCTCAGGAAGGAACGCCAGATGCCGTCGAACAGGGCGCGTGGCTGGATAGCCGAATTTAATGCCAAGAGCCGCTGACAACCAAACGAACTTTACTGCCGGTGAGATCGCGCCGAGATTGTTTGGCCGGGTGGATATTGGCAAGTATAAAAATGGATGCGAGCTTCTCGAGAATGGAACGGTCCTCACTCAAGGTGGGATATATCGCCGTTCGGGAAACCGTTTTGTTTTGGAAGTTAAAGATAGTTCGAAGCTGACCCGGGTGAAGGATTTCGAGTTCTCGACGGAGCAAGCTTATGTAATTGAGATCGGCAATCTCTATTTTCGATTTTATAAAAATCGAGGCCGGATTAGTTCGGCCAAAGCAATCTCAGGCGCGGCAAACAATGGATCCGGGCTAATACGAATAACAGCAACCGCTCATGGTTTTCAAACCGGTAACACGGTTACGGTCGCAAGTGTCGCTGGCACGACCGAGGCGAATGGAACTTGGGTAATAACTGTTATCGGTGCAAATACATTTGATCTTGTAGGCAGTAGTTTTTCGAATAGTTATTCATCCGGCGGAACGGCAACTGCGATCGTCGAAATTTCGACGCCATATACAGAGGCTCAACTCGCAGATCTCAGATTTACTCAATCGGCAGACGTTCTTTATATCGTGCATAAATCGCATGAGCCGATGAAATTAATTCGAACATCGCATACGGCGTGGTCTTTAGATGAGATCGCTTTTCAAGACGGTCCGTATTACGATGTAAATTTAGAAACGACAACGCTCGGTCTATCGGGAACATCTGGATCCGTGACTGTAACAGCGTCAGCTATTGTCGGGATAAATAATGGTGTTGGATTTGCCAGTACAGATGTTGGCAGATCGATCCGATTTAAAGATGCCGCGAACAATTGGACTTGGTTAAAGATTACGGCGTTTACCGATACGACCCATGTTACGGCTACGATCTCTGGCCCGAACGCATCGGCTACAACGGCAACAACAAATTGGATGCTCGGTTCGTGGAGT
>PAEG01000011.1 GCA_002703045.1 Acidimicrobiaceae bacterium | reverse complement strand
AAAGCCTTCAGAACTTCGACTTCATACCCTAATTTTATTCCATCCAGAGCTGTTTCTTTAACGCAGTAGTCGAATGCCAAGCCCACAGTTTCAATTCGTTGAATACCTGCTTCAGAAAGAATTTCATGAAGAAATGTTCCATGTTCATCCGTCCCTTCAAAGCCTGAGTACGCTGCGGCGTATTGCCCTTTCTTTACTCGTACGTTTATTTTTTCCAATACAGGAGTGAGCGAAGGATGAAGTTCCGCTTCAGGCGTTTCGGCTACACCATGACGAGGCCAAGTGTTTGCAAAGTCTGGATGAAGATCAAAATGGTCTCCTGGATCAATATGCCAATCTTGTGTAGTCACGACCATGTCATATTTATGAGATCCACCAATCAGCTCAACTATTTTTTTAGCGACGAAATTTCCTCCATCAACCGGCAAAGAGCCCTCTTCGCAGAACGTTGGTTGAACATCGANAATCAGCAGNGCGGTTTTTATANTCATGTGGCTTCTTNTNCTTNTAGATTTTTGGTAGGAATAGCNGGCGGTCCATCTTTTCNGAGACGAATCTCTTTAGGGATCTCTTCTATNCTTANNTNAAGGTGNTCCCGCGCCATATTCAGCTCCCAGNCATCTATAAAGTCNCCACAGNTNCAGAGAGGCGCTTGAAGGTATCTTTCATTTTGTTTCAGTGGAACATCGAAGGCGNTCGGGCCTGAAGTNAGGATCTCCNCTACAGCGAAAGCTTCATTTGAAANCAGGCGTTTCGCATGTTTCTTTCCACCAACTGACTCTTTTCCTTTTGANGTTTTCGCTACAGCCCTCATTTGCCCTNTGGNCNNGANNTTGTCTTCAATCTCTACAAGCTTGTATACNAATCCAGCGGAAGGTGCCCCTGACCCAGTAACAAGTNTATGNCCTGACTCAAAAGCATCTATCGGTGCAGCACGAAGCTCTTGGATTCGATATTCATCAAGGTCNCCTGANACCATAATTTGTGCGTCNTTTGCTCCGAGTTCATCTAGCAAGCCTCGAGCTATCTCAGCGCCAGCTTCCAAATCTCCCGAATCGAGACGAATTCCTTTTAGTTTCCCATCTGTTGCTTCTACGGCGNTTTGAANACCTTGGACTATGTCATAGGTNTCTACAAGAAANATTGAATCAGAACCNATGAACTCCTGCTGAGCGTTAAACGCTTCAGATTCAGAAGAGTAAGCAAGTGTGAAAGCATGAGATGCTGTTCCGATGGTNGGGATTCCCCAACGAAGGCCAGCTGCAAGGTTCGAAGTAGCATCAATGCCGCCAAGATAAGCCGCTCTTGCGGCATGTACGGCTGATTCCGGATGAATTCGCCTTGAGCCTGCCTCCATTACTAATTTTCCATTTGCCGCCTGGGCGATGCGAGCTGCAGCTGTAGCAATAGATGATGCATGGTTAAGGATTGAAAGGATCAGAGTCTCTAGTANNAGTGCTTCACCAAGTCCNCCCTCAATGGTCATNACAGGACTATTGGGAAAGTACAGTTCNCCNTCGCGATAAGCAAGAATNTCTCCACGAAAGCTATATCCCGAAAGCCATCTGANTGTNTCGTCGGANACNAGATTTNTAGAGCTTAGNAAATGTAACTGNTCCTCGGTGAAAGNAAATTTGTCAATACTTTCTGCGAGTGTGCCGCCCCCAGCAAAGACCCCGAAAGGGACACCTAAAGGTAGCTCTCGGATAAAGACTTCAAAGACAGCGCGGCTATCGACGTTCCCTGATTGAACGAGGGCGTCCAACATAGTCAATTCATAGTGATCAGTTAGGAATGCAGTAGAGGTAGGAATAGTTAATTTCTCCATGATGAGTGCGACGGCTAATAACCATAAATATACCACTATTAATAGTCACAATGACTACTAATAGTCCATGACTTCGCTGAATCACCCATAGACAACTAGGTTCTTAGGGTGGCTAACAATAGTAATTCAACTCATCTTCCATTCTGGCGTCCAACCAGTGCAGCCGCAGCAGCAATCACAATCGTGGCATTACCTGGATTCTTAGTTGGTTCATTTGCACCACAAATAAAAGAAGACTTAAATTTTGGCGACACAGAACTAGGAGCGTTACTTACTTTCGGTTACTTAATCTCCAGCATCATCATGCAAACGGGTGGAGGGATATCTGACCGCAAAGGTCCGCAAGTGATTATTAGAGCGGGCATTTCCATAGCCGCCATTTCTTCCCTCCTAGTAGGCACTGCCGCACAGACCTACCTAGTGCTTCTGTTATGCATCGGCTTAAACCGAGTTGGTGAAGGACTAATACAACCTGCCACAAACACTTTGATCTCTAANGGAATAGAGCAACCTCGNCAAGGAATTGCCATGGCTGCTAAACAATCAGCAGTCCCATTCTCTACTGCTCTTGCAGGGCTGGCAGTTCCAATTCTTGGTTCATCAGTGGGATGGNAAGGAACGTTCCTCATACTCGCTACACTTGCTTTCCCAGCATGGCTGCTGACACCCAACATAGCCGTCACTAAATCAGGGACATTCCCTTCAAGGCGCGATATGTGGAGCTATCGCCCTCTACGAATCGCATCGATTGCAGGCGCTTTTTCGGCTGCAGCAGTTGTAACAATGGCCGGATTTCTTACTACAGCAGCGGAAGAAGCCGGCTATAGCGAGAGCTCGGCTGGGTTGATCCTTGGAATAGGGGGGCTAATTATGATCGTTGCGCGCCTAAGTTGGGGATTCCTTGCTGACAGATTTGAATTCGATAGATTCAAGGCTGTTTCCATGCTACTGACTTTCGGGTCAGCGGCTTTTGTTCTTCTAGCGATAGNAACCAAGACGAGNATCCTCCTTGGATCACTGATTTCTTTCGGTATCGGCTGGGCATGGCCTGGCCTACTTCTTCTTGGCGTGATAGAACAACACCCAGATGACCCTGGTGCTGCAACAGCAACACTTCAAACCAGTATTCGCGTTGGAGCTATGGTCGCACCGCTTGGCTTTGGAATTGTCGTAGACAACTCGGGATTCGAACTAGCCTGGGTGCTTGCATTTTTTTCTACATTAATAGGCGCGATCCTCATGGCAGGTGCAAGCCGAGCACTAAGAAGCGACTGACCAATCATCCTATGCGCTACTAAAGCAACTCTTTGAGCGCTCGGAATGCCGCCCCTCTATGACTTATGGCATTTTTTTCTTTATCGCCCATTTCGGCAAAAGTTTTTCCCCCTCCAAAAGTGGGAATAAATACCGAGTCATAGCCGAAACCCCCTACCCCAGATGGCGTCGCAGCGATAATCCCTTCAACAACTCCTTCAGCAATGGTTTCCGCACCATCTTCCCAAGCAATTAGGGCAATCGTTCGAAACCTCGCGCTTCTGCCTTCTCCAGTGACTTCCGACATTTCTTTCAATAATTTAGAAACATTATCTTCATCTGTCGCATTTTCACCTGCGTATCGTGCGGAGAAAATTCCTGGAGCTCCCCCAAGGGCATCGACTTCAAGACCTGTATCGTCCGCTACCGCTGCACAACCTGTCGCCGATCGAACTGCAGTCGCTTTCAGTCTCGCATTTCCCTGAAGCGTGTCAGCATCTTCTACAACGTCGGGAATCTCGGATGGACGAGGAATGAGATTAACTACTCCAGAAAGTATTTGAACCATCTCGCTGTACTTATGTGAATTAGCGGAGGCACAAACAAGGTCCATGATCTAAAGAGTCGGTTGATTGCCAGTCAGTTCATTTTGCAGATCAATAATTTGCCGAATTCCTCTCTCAGCTAGCGATAGCAAAATATCGAGCTCATTTCGATTGAAAGAAGCCTGCTCAGCGGTTCCTTGAATTTCAATAAACCCTCCTGATTCTGTCATAACCACGTTCATATCTGTATCTGCGATTGAATCTTCACTATATGGAAGGTCCAATCTTGGCTGCCCATGAATAATTCCAACAGATACAGCGGCGCAAGCTTCAGAAATAGGGTGATTCGCTAAATCACCTCGAAGAACTCGCCTAGACAATGCATCGTGAAGCGCGAGGTAACCTCCACATATTGATGCTACGCGTGTTCCGCCGTCTGCTTGCAGGACATCACAATCGACAACTACTTGCCTTTCACCCAGCTTGTCCATATCGCACACTGCTCTTAGTGACCTACCAATAAGTCTCTGTATCTCCTGTGTCCGACCTTTAGGGCCGCGAGTTTCTCGTCGGACGCGCTCAGGCGATGAACCGGGAAGCATGGAATACTCAGCCGTAACCCATCCAGTACCGGACCCTTTCATCCATCGAGGCACATCGTCATCAACTGATGCTGTACATAAAACCGATGTATTACCAAAGGTGGCGAGGACTGATCCATCCGCCATTGAAGTGAAATCGCGAACAAAAGTGATTGGTCGAAGTTCATCAGGTTCCCGATCATCTGGCCTACTCACATTAACCCCCATTCCACCTCCTAAAAACTGTACTTGTCGCCAGCTGTAGCAACTGTAATAGGCCCATCAAAAACTGCACTGGCTTCAATTTTGTGCTGAACCCTGTCTTCACCTGGTGCTAAGTGCGAGAGTACTAAATGCTCAGCGCTGATTTTTTTTCCTAGCTCTCCTGCCTGTCTGGCTGAGAGATGAAGGATGCCCTCGTGTTCCTTATTCGATAGAAATGTTGACTCCGAAATTGCCAATGAAACACTGTCCCCCAATTTCTTAACATCCCAATTCGGGCCTGTGTCGGCTGTAAATACCAAGCTTGATTCTCCAATATCTACCCTGCTAGCCATCGTCTCCACATAATGATCTGTTTGAGACCAAGTCCATTGCTGATCCCCAATTGTTTGACTGGACTTATCCGCTATGACTTTCCAAACAAAAGCTTCTTCTAATGCTGGGCACATCTGCTTCGCTAGTTCCAGGGTCCCTAGAGTCCCATACACGGGAACTTGTTCACACATAACGTAGTGACGAATAGCGTTATACAAGACGGGTAATTCAAGCCAATGGTCAGCATGTTCGTGAGTTAGAACAACTGCAGTCAACTGATCGATCTCGATATGTTTCTGAAGATTTCCTAGGGTGCCTGGCCCCGCATCTAACCATACATTTGCTTCTGGGCTCTGAACAAGAAAGCCCGTGCATGCTCCGCCCTTTCTCGCGTATGTGCCACTGCAGCCAAGTACAGTAATTTCCGGGGGGGTAACGTTCACGTCGAAGGGTTCCATTCGTGTGCTTGTGCAGAAGCTAGCTCAGGACCAAATAATCTTTCACCAACCTCTGCGAACCAAGATACATCCCCTGAAGAGATAAACACACGTTTCCCCTCTTTTTCCTCTTCAACAAGCAGGTCCATCTCGGTTAGTTGTCGAGAAACTTCGAAAGCGGTCTCATCTGCAGAAGAGACTAATACAACGTCACTTCCCACCACCTGACCGATCACGCGAGCTAAGTAAGGATAGTGGGTGCAGCCCAGAAGAAGTGTATCTACATTTGCGGAAACGATAGGAGCTAGAAGACGNTCAGCTAGGACTTGCAGCTGCTCCCCCGAGGACTCTCCTTTCTCNACAAATTCAACGAACCCTGGGCATGCAAGCGTCAATGGTTGTATCTCNTCNTCAGACAAAGTGCTGAATGCTCGCTTATAAGCCCCACTNTTAACAGTACCTACAGTACCTATTACCCCAATCAGGCCTGTTCGCGACACATCAATTGCCGCCTGNGTCCCCGGAGCAATTACCCCAATTATTGGNACCGATATTTCTGCGGAAAGNTCATCNAGCGCAGCAGCAGCAGCAGTATTACACGCGACTACTAAAAGCTTCACATCATGTTCGTTTATAAGATATTCCACTATCTGAAAAGCGAATTCTCGAACTTCGTTAAGCGGCTTAGGCCCATATGGATATCTCGCAGTATCCCCAAAGTACACGACATCCTCTGCGGGAAGGAGGTCCATTACTGCTCGTGCGACAGTTAGCCCACCGAAGCCCGAATCAAATATGCCAATCGGCTTTTCGTTAGACACAGTCCCTCATCGTAGAGGCAGAGCGAAGGAAATTTCCAATGATGGTCTTTCCTTTTGCCATTAGAAGTAGATAATACGGTTGATTGACTCTGCAACTTCATCCAATGGCTTGGTCCAAGCCTCAGTTGAGAGATACTTCCAGCCGCCGTCACAAACAATAAAGACGATGCTCCCTTGCTCTATTTGTTCGGCTACTCGTAAAGCACCTGCAAGAGAGGCACCAGACGATATTCCTGCAAAAATACCGCTCGTTTGGGCAAGCGTTCTTGCACATTCGAGAGACTCGATCGGTCTAATAATTCTCTTCCCATCTAGAAGATCCATACCATTCCAGTTTTCAAAAACTGGAGGGATAAAGCCATCTTCCAAGCTTCTTAAGCCTTCTACATTCTCACCCGCAGGTGGCTCCACAGCAAGTATCTGAATGTCTGGATTCTGCTCCTTCAGGAAGCGACCGACCCCCATCAACGTTCCAGACGTACCTAGGCCCGCTACGAAATGGGAGACATCAGGGACATCTTGAAGAATTTCGGGTCCAGTAGTCGTGTAATGAATCTCAGGGTTCGCTTCATTTCCATACTGATAGAGAAAAACCCAGTCTGGGTTCTCTTTTGCGAGTTGCTGTGCTCGACGGACGGCACCATTTGACCCTTCACTACCGGGACTGGAAATGATTTCCGCCCCCCAGACTTCTAGCAATTGACGTCGTTCAATCGAGACATTATCTGGAAGAACGATTTTAAGGTTATAGCCCCTTATGGAGGAGATCATGGCTAAAGCAATCCCTGTATTTCCTGATGATGGCTCGAGTATGACACTCCCCGAAGTAAGCTTTCCTTCTCGCTCCGCTGAAAGGATCATTGCTTTTGCTATTCGATCCTTCACCGAACCAGCTGGATTCTGACCTTCAAGCTTTGCATAGATCTTCACATCGGGATTCGGGCTAAGTTCAGAAACTTCAATTANTGGAGTATTNCCTATCAGATCAACAATCGATGCGAAAGATGCCATNCTTCAGTATTACGTNATTGTGAGGAGTTCACTCCCCTTCTGCANTTTTCANTGGAAATCTTATATTANGTAATTTNNATNTCTACTTCGTTAATGTTTGTTTCATGAATTCGAAAAGCTCGAATANCAGGTTCCTCNTTCTTCAGGGAGACAATGATGTAATACCAAAGGCCGAATGGGTCAAATTGATTAGCGTCGCGAACATCCGTTTCTGATGGGTACGCTTTCGAGNCAGTATGACTATGCATGACTCCNAGTATTTGTATTCCCAGTNGATCTGCTGTCTTTTCAACTTCAATAAATTCTTTTGGATCAAGTTGGTAGATAAGGTGAGATTCAGCTGCGTTGTGCATAGGGAAAAAAGTTTCTACAGTATCTGTACCCTTTGATCCGGCAAATAGGCCACAAGCTTCGTTTGGGACTTCTTCTTGGGCGTGGCCGATCATTTTGTCCCGAACCTCAGCTGTGATTGAAATCATAGTTTTAATAATAGCGAAGTTCNCCGTTTTCCACCTTGACGATATCGAAGGAAATTTTTCATATAGCTCCATGATTCCTAGCTGGAGCTGTAGCCTCGTTGATTATGGGATCAAGTGGCAAAAAAGTCGTAGCGACTAATAGGCAAGCAAGGCGAGAATTCGAGATTATCGACACGATCGAAGCTGGGCTTGTCCTTCAAGGCAGTGAAGCTAAATCGTTAAGAAACGCTAAGTCACAAATAGCTGAAGCATACGCTCGGATCCACGATGGTGAGATGTGGCTTAATTCATTCCATATCAGCAAATACCAGCACTCGGGTTCCGCGTTCTCTCACGAACCCGACCGTCCAAAGAAACTGCTTTTACACAAAAAAGAGATCAGGAAACTCCAATCACAAATTGACCAGAAAGGACTTACCTTGATCCCGCTAGTAGTTTACTTTAGAAATGGGCGGGCAAAGGTAGAGCTCGGTTTGGCTCGAAGGAAGAACCTTGTTGACAAGCGGCGAACGATTGCTCAAAGAGAGGCAGAACGCGAAGCAGCTCGAGCAATTAAGCAATCTGGTCGCGAATTATCGTGATGCTGCTGCTCTCCCCGCAATATACCCAAACGTCATAGCCGGCCCAATTGTCCCGCCTGCNCCCCCATAAACCATTCCGGTTGGAGCCGCCATTGCATTNCCAGCGGCAAATAAACCTGGTATCACCCCNCCNTCAATNGAAAGCACCCGACCNGATACATCAGTTTTNGGCCCTCCATTNGTTCCAAGGGAACCGCTTTCTATCTTGATCGCATAGAAAGGNGGAGNNTCNAAAGNNTGNAGTGTTGCTTCAACTCCAGAAATNTTTTGATCACCGTTAAAAGTATCGTATGCNCTNNCNCCTCNNTGGAAATCNGGATCNTCNCCTANNGANGCATATTCGTTAAACCGTTCCACGGTGGCATCGAGAGATTCTGGGGGAACGCCTATAGCTTCCGCAAGGCCCTGCATGGTCTCGGAGGTATGCATCCAATCAGGAGTATGTTCTCCTGGTCTATTACCGGCAATATCATAGCGAAGCTTGTAGTGGTGGTCGAAGATAAGCCAGCAAGGAATGTTTTGATATTCAAACTTTTGAGGATCAAAGTTGTGGAATGCCCCGCCCATAGCATTATAGTTTCCTGCTTCATTGGTAAATCTAACTCCATACTTGTTCACCATGAGCGAATGAGGGCGTGTTCGCTCAGTGATAATCAACCGAGATGATGGATGCCCGAAAAGATTTTCCCCCGGAATTCTTGTAACAGGAACCCACCATGCATTACGCATATTTCCTAGTCGAGCCCCTGCTTCCATAGCCATCTCCAGGCCGTCACCTGTATTCTCAGGATTTCCTACTGGTGCGGTCATTGGGCCCCGAAGAAACGTTCTGACAAGTTCAGGGTTCCATTCAAAACCTCCAGTGGCGATAATAATGCCTTTCCTTGCTATGACCTCCTTTTCAGAATCTCCGGACTTGATAGAAACACCGCAGATTCCAGTTCCATCCTTTAAAAGTCGAAGAGCACGCGACTCAATCTCCGGCTCAATTCCTCGATCTACAACTCCTTTGAGAAGAGCGGCCACGAGTGCTAGCCCCA
>PAEG01000010.1 GCA_002703045.1 Acidimicrobiaceae bacterium | reverse complement strand
TCTCATCGCTTAGAACCTCATAAGCTTGAGCGACCTCCTTAAACTTTTTTTCGGCTTCCTTATCACCCGGATTAGCGTCGGGATGATATTTTCGGGCAAGAGCTCTATAGGCTTTTTTAATTTCTTCCTGAGTAGCAGATCGAGACAAGCCTAGAATTCCATAGAGGTCCTCACTCATTTGGAATCTTCCTCAATGCTAACTTGCAGTATCATCAAATCTCTCAGGCTTTCATTCTTGACTAATCACCCAGTTTAAGCGCAGAAATGAAAGCTTCTTGAGGAACATCCACTCGCCCAATGGATTTCATCTTCTTTTTGCCTTCTTTCTGTTTTTTGAGCAACTTGTTCTTACGAGTCACATCACCACCGTAAAGTTTTGCAGTAACGTCTTTTCGGTATGCTTTGACAGTTTCCCTAGCTATTATTTTGCTCGAGATAGCTGCTTGAATTGGCACATCAAACTGTTGTCGAGGTATTAGCTCCTTAAGTTTCTTGCTCATCTGCTGTCCGTATTCGTATGCTTTGGAGCGGTGAACAATTGAGCTAAATGCATCTACGGATTCTCCCTGTAATAGAATCTCTACCTTTACCAAATCCGATGCCGCATACCCGTCATTGTCGTAGTCCATGCTCGCATATCCCTGAGTTCGGCTTTTCAATTGATCAAAAAAATCCATTACAACTTCCGCTAATGGCATCCGGTACACTAACTCCACTCTTTCAGGAGATATGTACTCCATTTTTTCCATACTTCCTCTTCGTGTCTGACATAAATCCATCAAAGACCCTGTATAAGAGCTCGGGGTTATAATTGAAGCCCGAAGATATGGCTCTTCTATAGACTCGAGTAAGTTTTGTTGAGGGACATCACTGGGATTATCAACGTGAATCACTTCACCATTGGAGAGGGTAACTCGGTATTCGACTGAAGGCGCAGTGGAAATCAAAGTGAGATTAAATTCTCTTTCTAACCTCTCACGAACAATTTCCATGTGTAGCAAACCTAGGAAACCGCATCGAAACCCGAAACCAAGAGCTCCAGAGGTTTCAGGTTCATATGTAAAGCTTGAGTCATTAAGTCCAAGCTTCTCTAAAGCATCTCGCAAACTCGGATACTCATCGCCGTCGATTGGGTACAAGCCACTAAAAACCATAGGTTTGGGTTCACGGTAACCTTCTAAAGGNGTCTCTGCTTTCGTCTGGAGTTCGGTAATTGTTTCACCAGCGCGCGCATCTCCGACATCCTTGATTCCAGCGATAAGGTAGCCAACTTCTCCCGCCGATAGGCTTCCAACAGGTGTAGAATCTGGCTTTCGTATTCCTATCTCCTCGACACCTGACGACTTTCCCACTTGCATGAAATAAAGCTTGCTATCGGATGANAATTCTCCATTCATTACTCGAATCGAGCTCACGACTCCCCTGTATTGATCATAATGACTATCGAAAATCAGTGCTTGAAGTGGACTATCAATACTCCCGCTCGGTGGAGGAACTCGATCCACAACCCAATCTAGAAGTTCCAAAACGCCTTCTCCCGTCTTTGCACTTAGTCGAAGGATTTCATCTGCAGGTATTCCGAGCACCTGCTCTATCTCACTAGCACATGCTTCTGGTTCCGCTGCCGGAAGGTCAATCTTGTTTAGAGCAGCCACAATTTCCAAATCGTTCTCTAAGGCCAAGTATGTGTTGGCAAGAGTCTGTGCTTCTATGCCTTGCGCNGCGTCCACAAGAAGGATCACGCCTTCACACGCCGCCAATGAACGAGAAACCTCATAACCAAAATCGACATGGCCAGGAGTATCTATCAAATTTATAGTTATAGGACCATGCTGAAGTGATACGCTTTGTAGCTTTATNGTGATACCCCGTTCACGTTCCAGGTCCATCGAATCCAAATACTGTTCTCTCATTTCGCGAGGATCCACCGCTCCACATATTTCCAACATCCGATCAGCAAGGGTAGATTTCCCATGATCTATATGAGCGATTATCGCTATATTGCGAATATTTGACTGTTGTATCATTACTTTCACCGTATGTGTCGGATTTTTATGCTGCTTGGGTAGCATACGAGATAACTAGTGGTCGTAGGTGCCTCTAGGGGTAACTTCTATTAATTCAATCTGAAGGTCGGGCAATGGCAAACATCAAAAGTCAAATTAAACGCAACAGGCANAACGAAAAACGCCGTNCNCGNAATAAAGCAATCCGGTCNGAAGTTAANTCTCGTGTGAAAAGTACCCTTAAATCCGCTGAATCAGGNCAGAGCGATGAAGAAGCACTTCGNATTGCTATAAANAGAATTGATAAGGCTGCAAGAAAGAATATNCTTCATAAGAATACAGCNGCTAGGAAAAAAAGCCGATTNACCAAACGTTACAACGAACTAACTAGTTGAGCTAAGCCAGATAGAGGTAAGCGAGTCTCGCAACGAGCACTTCAAGAATAATATCTCCTGGGAGAGCAGATTGGCCCCGTAAGGCTAGGTCGGCATCAGATAAAAGACTGATCGCCTTCTTTGACTGAGAGTTCCCTAACTTTCGAAGTTCTTGAAGAGTTTTTCCCGCACGGAATGAAGATCCTTTATCGCCCAAGACATTCGCAGCTTCTTCAGCGTTACGAATTTCCAAACCTGCAAGNCGAAGAATNCGACTGAAATGCCCGTGCAGGATAGCAAGAATCTGCATTTCATGGCGACCNCCGGACTGACGGAGTCTCTTGAGTTTCTGAAGCGCTTCGGCAGCATTACCGCTCGCAATAGCATCCGTTAGCTCCCATGGAGGAACTCCCCCCGCTGAACCCAAGTAGGGAGTGGCATCTTCGAGTGTTACTAGGGTGTCCTCTCCAAAAACAGACTTCAAAGTTGTTAGGACGCCTTGGACGCTCGCTACATCTTCTCCGGTATTTTCAGTAAGAGCCTGAATAGCAGCTTGATCTAATAGGACGCCGCTGTGAGCAACTTGATCTCGAATCCACGTTCCTGTTTTTCGACCAACACGAGTGTCAACAACTTCGCCGCTACGATCAACTACTTCCAAGAGAGATTTTGGAATTTGTCCTAGCCGCTGCTGGCTAGGCCCTTTTTCCCAGACTAGTACTAGCCTGGTCGTCTCTAGTGGGTTCTCCAAATAGTCTAAAAGGGGTTCAACCATCTGCTTCTTTGAGAACGCGCCCATGTGCCTACCAACCACTACGCGTGAATCAGTTAGAAAAGGAGTAGTTTGTGCAGCTGTAAGCAGCGCATCCAATGAGTACTCTCCGTCCTCGTCGCGATGATTAGGTTCACTTACTTCTTCAATTCCTAAATCTCGGCTTTCACCTTCAAGAAGTTGATCCGTTACATCCTTAAGTGCATTTCCAATTAGGGTCGGGTCATCTCCCCTAATTAAATACGCGGACGCAAATTTGGCCATATTTAACGATACATCAGTTTGAAATCGTCAGAGGCAGAGGAGTTAGTATATTTCTCTGGATAATTTCTGACGATAAGTTTTCGTTTCACTATTTTCTGGACCTAGAACGTCCAGTAGATCTACAAATTCTTNGCGGGCNNNTTCATCACTCTTNACNATTTTAAGCAGTTCATCCANNCGNNCGAGTATTTCTGTTTGTGGCCTATCGCCGGTTCGTGCTTGCGCTGCAATGTGGCGCGTCTCAGGTGATTCTGGGACTCTTTTTAAGAGTTCAAGAGCTTCGTCGCTTCGACCGCTCTCTACATAGATTTTTGCAAGTCTGGGAACTGCCTCTGAATGGTCGGGGATAGCTTGTAAAATCTCTTCAAGAGATTGCTCACTCCCCTCTTCAAGTAGGTTAGTCAGTATCTCATCTTGAGGGCTTGGAAGAAGACCTTCGATGAAGGCTGCTACTTCTGATTCTCCTTTCGCCCCAACGAAGGCATCAACGACTTCTCCATTGCTAATTCCGAATACGGCTGGGATGCTCTGGATTTGAAAACTTTGGGCAATCTGAGGATTCTCGTCGATATTGACTTTAACCAAATCAACCTTACCTTCTGTCGNACCNACAACTTTCTCAAGAATNGGCCCCAGTGCTTTGCAAGGCTNACACCATGGAGCCCATAAATCTANANCGACTGGGACTACTTTAGAGCGCTCCATNACGTCNATTGCAAAGGTTTCGTCTGTTACATCCTTCAAAGCACTAATTCTTTCCTATAAATTTTCTAGATCTACCATTATGTCATCTACAACTTCTAGAGAATACTTTTTGAAGATTTACTTTATGTTTCTGTGGAGCTAAGGGGAATTGAACCCCTGACCTCTTCCATGCCATGGAAGCGCTCTACCAACTGAGCTATAGCCCCTTGCGAAGGTACTGTATCCATCTTTTGATCTATTTCACCGAAGATTTCTTGCTTCATCGGGTGAGAAAGTAGCGAGTGGCCTGTCACTCCAGAGGCGTTCCAGCTGGTAATAATCACGTTCATTTGAGTCGAATACGTGGACNANAAATTCTGNGTAGTCCATAAGCACCCANTTNTACTCATCGTTGCCTTCAATACGGGTCGGAGAAGGACCCCCAGCTTCTTTGATAGTGTCTTCTATCTCTTCTACTATCGCCTTAACTTGCCGACTTGTTCTTCCAGACGTGATGAGAAAATATTCTGTAATCGCAAATACGTCACCTACGTCTATAACNACCGTGTCACGGCCAGACTTCTCATCGATAGCTTTCGANGCAAGCANAATCCACTCTGNCGATGCNATNTCTGAAACAGCTAANCCATGGTNATCTTGCAAACTAGTTCCTATCTATAAGNTCATTNCCGATGATAACTGTAACTTCAACCGCTGCATCTGTAAGCGGTTCAAAGAACANCTCACCACCACCAAGTANTTCTTGGAATCTTNTAACTAGCTCAGCATTTTCATCATCGTGATATATCAACTCTGTCGCCTTACCAAATTCGGGTGAATTACCAATAATAAGAATTTGAGCACCGGCTCTTACTAGCCCTGCGGAATAGTCTCCGGCTAAATCTAAACCTCCCACTCCATCAAGTAAACGGATCGTTACCCTTGACCCAGGACTACTAGGTTGCGGGAATGGAATCATCTCCAATACTGCATCTCTAAACGCTTCAGCTTCAATACGCACTCCCGAGGGTTCTATGAGTTGCTCTAACTGCACTACTACTAAATTGTCTCTCGACAGCCCCCATACCATCCGCCCAAATCCACTATCTATCTCGCCGGGGAGCATAGAAGGATCTGTTTCGGTTGACAGTACTTCGATCCANTCCTGCCAAAAGAGTTCCTGACGCAGTTGGCGCAATTCCCCTGAAGCATCATCAGAAGCGTTAAGGTATTCCCCTACGTTTTCAGATTGTAACTCAATAGCCCCCTCGAATAGGCAGCACTCAGTATTAGCCTCTGAAAGGCTTTGCTCTGCCAGTCTCGTATAAGCCTCTATATTCAGGTCGATGCTAAGAGGAGATACGGGTGTAAGATATGCGTCCCAAGTCGATGCTGACATGGTGTTTCTACTTGTGAATCCAATAGTTAGATAATCCTTAAGAGATCTTTCTAGTTGCTCTGCTCCTCCAGAAGCGAATATCGAAGCGATTGTCATTTCGTTATCTAATTTCGTATTCGGATTCAATAAAAGAACGGACCCACCCTCATCGTTTGGCCCAAGAGCAATAATTGTAGCCATTGAGAGATTCCCGTCGACGTCGACGTTAAGAACTAGATGGGAAGGAGTCGCCATGACATAAGTCAAATAGCCCGGCTCAGAAGGATCTGTTACTACCTCGCCGAAATCACCATCTGTTGAACTTAGAATCGCATCAGTCGCATTCCATACAAATAAAGGGATAGCTACCAAAAAGGCAAGAGCGATCAACGGAAATGCCCACATCCACCAAGGTTTCTGGAGATATAATTTCTTCAATCTTAAATTCACCTATACAAGCCTTTTTGATAGATGTACTCCATAACCAACTTTGGGACAAGATGATCGATGCGATCTCCCGCTTTTATTGCAGACCTTATTTTTGCCGATGAGATGTCCAACCTAGGCCCGTCAATTATCACGAAATTAAATTCTTTGTCTAGATCCNTCAAGTGAATNNCTGGTCGNCCTAGCACAATAATTTTGGCGTATTTTTCTAATTCCTCGGATCTTCTCCATGTCGACATTGTAGTTGCATTATCTGCCCCAATGATCAATTCATATTCTGCCTCAGGGTCCTCATCATGCAGAGCTTCGAGAGTCTCGACTGTTACTGAATCNCCCCCACGCTCTATTTCGAGATTCGAAGCNTNGAAAGAGTCATTNCCCATAACCGCAAGTTTCACCATTTCCAAACGGAGAGCCGGATCTAGCATCANTTCTTNCGCAGCTTTTTGCCATTGNATGTTTGCCACGACNAAAAGCACTTCATCTAACTTACGTTTGGAGGCCNCAAACTCTGCTATGGCGATATGGCCAAGATGCGGTGGGTCAAAACTGCCTCCCAANATACCGATTTTTCGTTTTCTGCCCACAAACACATAATACAAAGCAGGAGTNAAAGTNGGAGATAAATCGGATACTAAGTTGCATATAAATTCCTTGATTTCTATAGGNATTNATAGGTTNTATACAAAAAATATGAAGAATGCTGGACATTTGGAATGAATTCCATTAGNGTTAATGTGCTTTTCACTAGGTCGACTCTTGGGTCGACTTNTCTNNGTANTTNTGTANNTGGATGTTTGTNAGGCAAACAAAAAAATTCTTAAAATGCACAGAGCACAGATCCCCCCGGTCCATGCGTTGTGGCACAGAGAACAAAGTGGCACCTCGTTTAACATGCGAATTCNCTTTGTTTTGTTTCTCTACAACTAGTGAAAAAGCCAAACCCCCATCGAATGTGAGAAAAAATGAGTGATTCAGTAGGTCAGTATCTTAATGAAATAGGTCTTGTCCCGTTACTTACGGCTGCAGAAGAGCGNGANCTCTCTCAGCTTATAGAAAAGGGCGTCGACGCTCGCGAGCGATTAGCCGCTGGCGAAAAAGGAATAGAGCTAAAGCGCGCNGACCGNAAAGCAGNNGAAGCAAAAGACCGATTTATCCGGGCGAACCTTCGTTTGGTCGTTAGTGTGGCCAGAAGGTATCCCCTTCCNGCCGGNATGGAGCTTTTGGACCTTATNCAAGAAGGNAACCTTGGNTTAGAGCACGCTGTTGACAAATTTGACTGGAGAAAAGGTTTCAANTTCTCTACTTACGCGACGTTCTGGATTCGACAGGCAATAGGTCGTGCCTTAGACCAGAAAGCTAGCTTGGTTCGTCTCCCAGGTGACCGGTCAGCAAGTTTACGGGCTGCACTTCGACAAGTTTCTGGTGATGGAGATGAACTGGATGAAGAACACGCAAGACTTCACCGCCTAACAACACCAACTTCTTTAGACCGAACTATTGGCGATGACGATAGCAACGAGTTAGTTGACTTATTACCAGATTCAAATCCTGGTCCGGAACAATCAGTAATGGAGCAAGCTAGAGAAGTTATGGTAATTGACCTGTTGAATGTCCTTGACGACAGAGCTCGTTATGCTGTTGAACAACGATTTGGACTTCAAGATGGACGNAAGCGTAGCTATCGCGAAGTTGGCGAAGAACTAGGGGTAACTGCTGAAGCTGCGAGACGTCTTGTTAAGCGTGCAGTGAACATGGTTCGAGAGANTGCCCCCAATCAGGTCGATATTGACGCAGCCTAGAAAACAGTCTACTTTTCAAGCCTTTGTAAAATAGCTTGCCTTCTCTNCTAGAAGACGAGAGGATATTAGTGTGCGAAATGAATGGTCTCCCAGCTCCTGGCGCCAATACCCTGCCGAACAGCAGCCTGATTGGCCTGACGAAGANCAAGTCTCTGATGTTCTCAGAGAAATATCNGATCTACCNCCTTTAGTTTTTGCNGGAGAAGCTCGAACNCTTAGAGAGCAACTAGCAGAAGTCTGCAATGGAAAAGCGCTTCTCCTTCAAGCTGGTGANTGNGCTGAGTCATTTGATNCATTATCTGCTGATGCTATNAGGGACAATTTAAAAGTAATTTTNCAGATGNCAGTAGCTTTGACTTACTCGACAGGGCTTCCAATCGTAAAAGTAGGTCGAATGGCTGGGCAATTCGCNAAACCAAGATCAAGCCCAACAGAGACTCAAGACGATCTAGAACTTCCATCGTTTAGAGGTCATATAGTTAACGACCCTGATTTCAGCGCAGGTTCAAGAGAAGCCAATCCGAGAAGACTACTTCAGGCCTACCACCAAAGTTCTTCTACTTTAAACCTTTTACGTGCGTTTACGCGCGGAGGGTTCGCGAACTTAGCTCAAGTTCATTCCTGGAATCAAGAATTCGTTGCCAATAGCCCTGCTGGGGAGCACTACAGAGAGATCGCCGATGGGATCACTAACGCTCTCGCGTTCATGAAAGCATGCGGAGTAGCGCCTGTTAATACCTCGGCGCTGAATGAAGTCGATTTTTATACGAGTCATGAGGCTTTGTTGCTTGGCTACGAGGAAGCCCTCACCCGNATCGATTCTACCTCAGGCAAGTGGTATGACTGCTCTGCTCATATGCTTTGGATAGGTGAAAGAACCNGNCAAATANATGGAGCTCATCTCGAATTTCTTAGAGGAGTAGAAAATCCCCTNGGATGCAAGATTGGACCGACGGCNACTCCAAACGATGTAGTTAAAATATGCGAAGTTCTCAATCCAGAATCCATTCCAGGCCGTTTAACCCTAATATCTCGTTTNGGAGCAGGNAATGTNGAGNAAAGTCTNCCACCTATNGTTNNTGCGGTTACTAGCGCNGGGCATCCTGTTGTNTGGGCTTGCGACCCTATGCATGGAAATACATTNACGAGTTCAAGTGGNCATAAAACAAGGCATCTCGANGATGTTCTCGCAGAGCTNGGACAGTTTTTCTCTATCCACCAGTCACTGGGAAGCTGGGCAGGTGGTATTCATATAGAGCTTACTGGAGGCAATGTAACCGAATGTTTGGGCGGCGCAGATAAGGTTTCTGACGATGACCTGCATCTTAGATATGAGACAATGTGTGACCCAAGGCTAAATGCTTCGCAGAGCTTAGAACTAGCGTTTCTAGTAGCTGAACAACTCCGTCAGATTTAGCTTCAAACCAGATTTTCTACAAAAGCTTCTAGTTGCCTTAGGTTACGCACTTCGAAGGTGCCTTCACAATAAGTGCTATATTCACTTACTATCGAATCACCTGTGTCCCAATAGCTTCGCGGCTCCGGATTTAACCAGAATACTTTTCGTGCCTTTGATTCGAGCTCTTTTACAACCCATGACTGCGAAGCATGATAATTATTTCTTGCATCGCCAAGGATCATGACCGTTGTTTTAGATCCGACATCCTTTCCGTATCGTTCGTTAAATACCTCAAAGGCGTGCCCATAATCAGAATGGCCATCTACCCATATAACGTCTGCTTCAGTATTAACTCGATGAATAGCAGCTGTTATATCATCAACTCCCTCGAAGTATGGGGTAACCTCATCAAGCCCATCGATAAAGACGAAAGATCTCACCTTAGAAAATTGGCTATTAAGAGCATAAACTAAATGCAAAGTAAATCTAGCAAATGCCGCTACAGAACCTGAAATATCCGCGATAACCATGATTTCTGGTTTTGCTGGTTTCGGGTATTTGAATTTTGGCTCTGCGGGAACACCACCGTAGGAGAGCGAGTGGCGGACCGTGTTTCTGAAGTCCAACGGCCCTTTCCTCCCATGTCTTCTTTTCCTAGCTAGGCGGGCTGCTAACTTTCGCGTTAATGGCCAAATAGCGCGCTTTAGAGCAACCATTTCTTCTCTACTCGCATGCATGAAATCAACGTCTTCCGGCAGTGGCTTTCTCAATGTTTTGGCCATCGCCTCTACTCCACGATCGGCTACGAGGCGACGCCGTATTTCGGCTTCTATTTGTTTTTTCAGTTCTTCAATCCTGTGTTCATATTCGTCTTTCATTAATTTTTGGCTGAGTGAGTCAAGATTAGATTCTGCTGAATCAGCCTCCTCCAACATACGTTCTAGAACTCCTTCAAGGTCTAAATTGCGCAAGGTGCGATAGAGGTAATACGTTCCACCAACTGGCCGGCCGGGCTCCATCCCTGCAAAGCGTTGTACAGCTACTCTAGAAACAGCTCGCATGAGATTCTGATCTGAGTTCATGAGAGATCTATAGAGCATCTCTGCTAGCTGCTCTTGACTTAGCCCTTCTTGTCCTCCGCCTTGGCCCGGCATTTGTCCGAGTTGTTGTTCATTATCTGCCGATAGTGAGTCTTCCGAGGAAGCGCCGTCCGGTATTTCTTCCGATAAGTTATATTCCTCGCCTCGAAGAGAAAAATAGACTTCGAAGACTGTTTCAAATGCTCTCCAGTGTGAATGGTTTTTCACTAACGTAGCGGCTAGTGAATACTTGAATGCTTCTCTATCTTCTATGGGTATATGTTTGACTGCTGCTACAGCATCTAGGTTCTCAGTCAAACTCACAGGAAGGCCTGCTTGTCTTAACTCAACTATGAACCCGTTGAGAAGCTCCAATAGGGGGGATACTTCTGAGGATACGTCCAGCTCAGCCATCGCTGCTTTGGCCAGTGGTTAAAGTCTCATCTGTAGCGAACTCTTTAACTGTTTTCTCAATATCCGATTTGTATTTTAAGAGAATGTTAACAGTATCCGTAGCAGTTTTTGCATCAATGTGCTCGACTCCCAAAAGGACAAGAGTCCGTGCCCAATCTAGTGTCTCAGAAACCGATGGGGCTTTCTTTAGATCTAATTGCCGGATGGACCTCACAACCCGTGCGATTTGATCCGAAAGGGAGTCGTTNATATCNGGCACCTTGGTCAAAATTATTTCGCGTTCACGCTCAAGATCTGGATAGTCAATATGAAGAAATAGGCATCTCCGTTTTAATGCTTCNGATAATTCTCGNGTGTTATTAGATGTAAGAAACACTAAGGGGATTTGTCGAGCAGTGACTGTACCCAATTCAGGAATAGAAACTTGATAATCTGAGAGAATTTCGAGTAGCAGAGCTTCCGTTTCGATCTCTACCCTATCCACTTCGTCAATGAGTAACACGACGGGGTCCTCGCTCTGTATTGCTTCTANAAGAGGACGCGTCAGNAGGAATTCATCTGAGAAAATGTCATCTTCAATTTCTTCCCATGATCCATCACCGCTCAGATTCCGTTCAGCTTGAATCCTGAGTAATTGTTTTTTGTAATTCCACTCATATAGTGCTTTTGACTCGTCTAGNCCTTCGTAACACTGCAAGCGAATNAGTCGAGCGCCGCTCATCTCAGCTACGCTTTTAGCTAATTGCGTTTTTCCAGTTCCAGCAGGACCTTCTACAAGAACTGGTTTCTGCAAACGATCACCTAGATAAACAACACCTGCTATTCCTTCGTCGGCAAGGTATGAAACCTCTTTTAAGCTGGAGCGGACTTCGGAAACATCTTTAAATCTATAGGACATAATTTGAGAGTAGAGGGGGTATAGGGGCTGATACGAACTGTAGTCAAAATTGACTATATGTTAGGTTATCCNTAGAAACTCCCATAACGGGTACGCTTAGACATGTGAATGTAAATAATTCCGAAGCGAATGAAACAGGTGTAAGCGGAAAGCCCGCTCTGCTTGTGGGAGCTGGNGTGACTCTGTCGAGGCTCTCTGGCCTGATCCGTGAACTTGTTCTTGCAGGCTTTCTCGGAACGCGCATAGCCGCTGATGCCTTTAAGGCAGCCTTGCAAATCCCTGGTCTTTTGCAGAATATATTAGGAGAAGGAACTTTATCTGCTTCGTTCGTCCCTGTCTATAGCCAATTGATCGATGAAGAGGACCTCGATGAGAGCAATGCAAATGCCGTTGCTGGCGTTGTTCTCTCTGTCCTGGCCCTATTAACAGGGATCGTGGTATTTGTAGGGATAATTGCGGCAAGACCAATAACGAAAGTTCTTCTTCCTGTATTACCTGACGCAACTTTCGAGCTAACTGTTGATCTGGTACGTGTGATGTGGGCCGGATTAGGTTTTATTGTTTTGTCCGCTTGGTGTCTAGGAGTTCTTAATGCACATAGAAGATTTTTCCTTTCTTTCGCAGCGCCTATCGTTTGGAACGCAGCCCAGATTTTCCTTGTCGTATTTGCATGGGCTAATGGATGGAACGACGGAGAAATAGCCAAAGCAGCGGCTTGGGGTGTTCTTATCGGAGGGTTTGCACAATTCGCTATACAGCTGCCCGCCGTATACAAGGTAGCCCCTTCCATACGAACAAGTTTCCGCATTCGCCTTAAGCCTGTTCAGGATATTTTCACTAGGTTCACTCCGGCCCTTTTAGGGAGAGGAGTTATTCAACTATCAGCCTTCTTCGATCTGTTTCTCGCTGGCTTTTTAGCAGCTGGAGCTTTCGCTGGCTTATCTATAGCGCAAATCATCTATTTGCTCCCTATTGGCATCTTTGCGATGTCGATTGTTTCCGCTGATCTTCCTGAACTATCACGCGACCAAAAAGAAATAAACAGAGTGATAAAACGTCTAGAGATAAGTCAGGAGAGACTTGTCTTTTACGTCGCATTTTCGGCTATTTCATTTTTCTCAATTGGAAAACCTATGATCGGGGCTCTTTTTGAACGCGGCGAATTTACCGAAGAAGATACTTTGTTTGTATGGCTTATTTTGTGCGCATACAGCTTCGGGCTAATCACTTCTAGCGTCAGCCGAATATTTCAAAATGTTTGTTACGCAGGGGGAGATACTAAAGGCCCTGCAAAGTTTGCTGCGCTTAGAGTTTGCTTTTCAGGTGTTGTCGGCGTGATATTAATGTTTCAATTTGACCGTTTTGCTATCAACGTTGATGAGATTGTAAAGATAGGTGATCTACCAGTTTTTAAGCCGCTTCCAGAGTCCATACGCTCGACAGATATGGGTCCCCAAGCTTTAGGTGCTGTAGGCCTAGCCTTGGGCAGCGCCTGTGGGTCATGGATAGAGTATGCGCGACTAAAAAAGCGTATGGTCAGTATTCTGCCTTCTGGCTATCAGCTACCTAAACCATTAGTAAATCTCTATATTCCTCTTGTGGTCAGTGGATTAATTGGTGGAGTTCTCACATGGGTTTTTGATGGGGTTCACAATTTGATACTGGGACCATCTCTCCTCGTAGTTACGGGCACTGTGTATGTCTATTTGTCNTACNTAAAAGGGTCTGACCCNGCAAGAGANCTACTTCGCCTTGCCAAACTCNNTNGNAAATAATCAGTTATTNGANGGAGCTAACAGCACTAGGTCATCGCGGTGGATNACTTCTTCAGGCGACCCTTTAGGGTGATCTTTAGTAGAAAGGCCTAATAGAGGCGCGAGATCGATAGAGCTTACNGAACACAAGCCACGCGCTATGTATTTCCCCGCAGTATTGATAATAGATACTGCTTCACCACTTTCCCATTCTCCAGAAATGCTCCTTACGCCGACAGCCAACAAAGAACCCCCATTATTCAAAAGAGCTTCCTCGGCTCCNTGGTCTATTTGAAGCGTGCCATTGGGTTCTAGGGCGAANGCTATCCATAGCTTCTTTGCTGAAAGTTTCTGCTGATTAGGGCGAACAATGGTACCTGTTTCGGGTGATTCATTTAATGCATTAATCAAGACCCTATCGCTAGCTGCAGAAGCGATAGTCGTCGTGACGCCTGACCATGCAGCCATCCGCGCTGCAGTTAGTTTTGAGCTCATTCCTCCNCTACCCTGCTTTCCACCGGATTTCCCAACTTCTGCAGTCAATTCAGCAGTAGAGTCGATTTCTGGTATTAACGTGGCGCTTTCATCCAAATGGGGATCTGCTGAAAAAATACCTGCTGTATCGGTAAGAATAATGAGTTTCTCCGCTTTAACTAGGTGCGCAAGCAATGCCGCAATGCGATCGTTATCNCCCCACCTAATAGCGTCATCCGCAACAGCATCATTCTCATTAACAATTGGGACGATCCCGGCTTCCANCAGAGACTCAAGGGTTGATCGCGCATGAAGATAACGAGACCGAACAAAAAAATCATCAGGGGCTAGGAGCAGCTGGCCACACCCTAGGTTATGCCTAGCTAATTCTTCTCCATAGATCGCCATGAGTTTTGGTTGCCCTACTGCAGAAGCAGCTTGAAGGATACGCGAGTCCTCAGGGCGACCTGAGGTATAGCCTAATATCGGTAGCCCAACTCCAATAGCGCCACTNCTAACCAAAATAANATGGCTGTATTCTTTTCTANCTTCGGCAACTTCATCACATAATTTGGCGATNGCCTCGCGCTTTATTGAACCATCNACTTTGGTNAATGAGGAAGTACCTATTTTAACGACAACTTTCACGCTTCTATTGTCGCAGCATCGGAGATANATTTCTTGTATTTAGACCTAAGTAATTAGAAGTCAAAGTTTCCATCATCTTGNAATTCAAACTCCAGTTGACCGATCTTAACAATATCCCCTTCTTTGACNCCAGCGCGCTTAAGCGCNTTATTGACACCTAGTTTCTCCAAAGAGCTCTGAACAAACTGGAGGGCTTCTATGTTAGTTAGATCATTTAACGCAACAGCACGCTCAGCGCTTCTTCCAAAGACGGTGAATAGGTTATTCCCACTNTTTTCTACTCGAATGCCTTTGGGAGTAGGGCGGTGAATGACTTCATCAGTNTTTGTANCNGTTACTTGGCTTCGGTCGTGCTTAACTAGCCGCTCCATTTCTGCCACAGCGCTTTCTAAACCATAACCAGTAACTGCTGAAATCGGTATGCAGGAATCTGGTACTTCCGCAATTCCTACATCATGTTTCGATGCTAGAAGTAAACGAGGCCTTTGAAGAAGATCTGGTTTATAGCTTCCGAGCTCTCTCAGAAGCGTTTCGAGTTGCTCATCAGGGGATGTGCCTTCGTAGGCTGCTAGGTCAAGAAGAACTACCAACACTCTCGCTCTTTCAACATGTCTAAGGAACTGGTGACCTAATCCTTTACCTTCCGATGCCCCTTCAATAAGGCCAGGTATATCTGCTACCACCATTTCAAAATCTTCNCGCACTTTAATAACNCCTAAGTTAGGCACCAGTGTGGTGAATGGATAGTCAGCAATTTTTGGACGAGCAGCGGATATTCGAGAGATTAGAGTACTTTTCCCTACATTTGGGAAGCCTACTAAAGCGACATCAGCCAATAGNTTCAATTCTAATCGAAGCCATTGCTCTTCCCCTGATTCACCTTGCTCTGCGAAACTCGGGGCGCGTCGATTGTTAGCTAAAAATCTTGCATTTCCNTTGCCNCCCTCACCACCTCTTGCAGCGAGCCATTTCGTCCCTGATGATGAAAGGTCAGCTAGTATTTCNCCNCCTTGATCTCGAACGATTGTGCCCACCGGAACAGATACTTCCANCGAATCGCCATTGGCNCCATGACGTCGCTTGCCTCCTCCATGCCGACCATTTTCAGCTCGTCGATGAGGATAATCCCTAAACGAAAGCAAAGAAGCAGTGTTATGATCTGCGACTAACCAAATATCACCTCCATCACCGCCATCGCCTCCATCGGGGCCACCCCGATTGACGTGTGCTTCTCTTCTAAAGGCGACACATCCTGCTCCACCGTCACCTCCTCTTACATTGAGGCCGCATTCGTCAACAAAATTTGACACAGTATTACCTTAGGTTGAAACCACCGAGACCAGTGACTGTTTTGAAAAGATTAGTAACGTCTACTCAGGAATGACGTCAATGAGTTTTCTGCCGCGCCGGGATCCAAATTTAACTATGCCATCGGCTGTAGCGAATAGAGTATCGTCTCCCCCGCGGCCGACATTGTTACCTGGGTGGAATTTCGTTCCACGCTGACGCACCAGAATCGATCCAGCAGAAACCAAAGTTCCGTCATAGGCTTTAACGCCCAAGCGCTGAGCATTTGAATCTCTCCCATTACGGGTAGACCCGCCTCCTTTAGTCTTTGACATCTTGCTAGTCCTTTGTTATCGAAGTGATTTTGATTTCATTGTAGTTCTGTCTGTGGCCCCACCGACGTGACTGATTACTCTTATTTTTGTATGTAAATCCATTGATCTTTTTTCCGCGACCTTCACCAATAATTTCTGCCGTTACTTTGCTTCCCGCTAATTCGTCTGGAGTTGCGAAGACTGAATCGCCATCAACAATCATCACTGGAGGCAGACTGACAGAAGAACCTACATCTCCTAATAATTCCACTTTGATAATTTGATCTTTTTCGACTCGGTATTGCTTCCCACCGGTCTTGATTACGGCATACATAAGTCACCAGCCTAGTACTTTCTGCACAAAATACCGACACATCTCAAAGCAGATAGCCAGAAACAGAGATTATTTAACTCTGAGCTTTCTGGTATGACTGCAATAAGCCCTCCCCTATTCGTTTGCGAGTCATTTCAACAAGTCCTAGCTCAGATATTCCCAAAACTTGTGTNCGAGTTTTATCTCGCGACAATGCTTCACGGAATACTCTAAGTACGTCTTCACGGTTCTTTGGAACTTCCATATCTACAAAGTCAATAACAATAATCCCGCCTATATCTCTGAGCCGAAGTTGCCTCGCGACTTCTTTCGCTGCTTCTAGGTTGTTTTTATAGACAGTTTCTTCAAGGTTCGATGAACCGACGTTTTTACCTGTATTGACATCAATCACAGTTAGCGCCTCAGTATGTTCAATAATTAAAGAGCCTCCAGAAGGAAGCCAGACTTTAGAATCTAAAGCTTTTGTTAACTGCTCAGTAACATATATCTTTTCAAAGAGTGGAAGATCCTCTTCAGTTGGGTTGTGGAACTCTATACGGTCAGCAAGCGCAGGTGCGACAGTTTCTAAGTACTCACTTACTTCCAGATAGAGCTCCTTGTCATCTACGACAACGGATCTATATTGCTTACTGAATTCTTCGCGGATAACGCGGAACGGCATTTCTGGCTCTCGATGCAAAAGAGTCGGTGCTGAAGCTTTACTTGCTAAATCCTCAATAGTTTTCCATTGAGCTATCAGACGATCTACATCCACTTGGATTTCTTGCTTTGTAATATTTTCTGCTGCTGTTCGGACTATTATTCCATGCTCAGCAGGCTTTGCTTTCTCAAGTATCTGACGTAGCCGCTTTCTCTCTTTCTCATGAAGTCTTTTTGATATACCGAATGTTGAACTATTTGGAACAAGAACCACAAAGCGCCCTGCAAGTGAAACCTCTTGGGTAAGTCGAGCTCCCTTGTGAGCTATCGGATTTTTCGTAACTTGACATATGATCACTTGTTTATTCTTTAGAACTTCTTCTATCCGAGAGGGTTTCTTTTTATCTGCCTGATCAGAGGTGACTAAATCGCTCTGGTATAGAACTGCGTTTTTGGGTGTTCCAATATCGACAAATGCTGCTTCCATTCCAGGAAGCACATTTTCGACTTTCCCTAGGTAGACATTTCCATGAATCTCGCTTATATCATTAGCTGGCTGAGAAACAAAGAACTCTAGGAGCGACCGTCCTTCCAAGGTCGCAATCTGGGTTACACCGTCTTCCACATGTACAGCCATTGTGTAACGCCCGACTGCCTTTCCTTTACGTTCCTGGCCACGTCGTTTCCTGAGATTAGCTTCATCGAGCTCAATCTTTCTGTTATCTTCAGCTCCCTTATTTCGACCATCAGAAGAGCGAGATTTCCTACGCTTTCGTCTTTTGCGATTGGCGTTTTTAGGTGAAGAGCTAGATGCGCTCTTTTCGGCCTGATTCGTTATTGGCGCTGGGCGGGTATCTCCGATTTTTGGCTTGTTCTTTTCGATGGGGCTTCCATCTCTAGAATTTTTATTACTTTTATCGTTATGATCATTCGCCCCATCCTTTTGGGCTTCGACTTGATCGGACATGGGTTATTTCCCTTCTCATAATGCGCCTACCAGAGAACGCATTGGGGTGGCACCAGCAACTTCTAGTGGGTCGAGTCGCCTAGCCCCCTCTTCGACTATTTGTTTTCTTCTACGGAGTTTGTATTCACTTAGGCAGGGCTCCAAAGACCGAAGTAATTCACTCGGCCGCAGCGACCTAGGTTGTGTTCCCAGTTCAGCTTGCAACGTTACCCTCCCATCGATTCTCTCATAGTTTTTACGCACTAAATATACTTGTGGCTTTATGTCGTCAACGACTTTTTTCCCTTTTCGTTCTCGGCGTAAAACGATTTCATTTGCACTATTCATTCTATCTATCCATGAGTCGACCTTGGTGTCATCCTCATTAACAGTGATGTCCCAAACACAAGAAGTCACTGTTTGCTGCAAAGAAGTGAACTTCCCGTTCATAATAGAGGCCCCATTGATCTTTATCCCAGGGGGCAAATTAGAATTCAATGAGCTCCAAATATCTTTGACAATGATTGATTCTCTATTCGAGTCATCNACTTGTATNTCNATGAACTCGCANTCCGATTCCGCACCTGTTGGNAGCGCCAGNCCATANGATATTTTGGGTCGTGGAGAAAAACCTTGACTGTATACCATAGGAATATTAGATACCCNTAAGGTCCTTTCCCATACTTTTGCAATGTCACGATGGCTTGCAAATCGGATTTTTCCTGTCTTAGTTGATCTAAGTCGAAGAGCCAGCATTCGCCTAAACCGTTTCACTTTTTTTGCGTATAGTCAAAAGTTGTGGCACTTCCGACCCTTTAGCTAGATCTTGCCAAGTTCCTTGACTGCCGCCAACTGGTGGCGAAGTCGAAGCAACAACATGGTCGAGCCCGTAGCCAGTGCAGGCACCACAGTCATAGCAAGGAGTCCATCGGCAATCTTCAAGGCCAACTTCTTCTAAGGCATCTCGCCATTCTTGCCAAAGAAAATCCTTATAAAGGCCAGCATCAAGATGATCCCAAGGTAATGGTTCAGATTTGTCGCGATGCCGATATGCGTAGTCCTCAACTGAAAGGTTCAGCTTATCCATTGATAACAACCACCGGTCAAGGTCAAAGTGTTCGCTCCACTCTTGAAATGTCCCGCCTGATCTCCACACTTCTTCGATAAGTGGTGAAAGCGCACGGTCTCCCCTACTCAAAACCCCTTCTATTAGAGTAGCCTTCGGATCATGCCATTTCAGTTGGACGCCCCTAGACCGACTTGTCGCATCTTTAAGCAGATTGATCTTTCGTTGGAGCTCTTCAATCGTATTTTGACCAAACCATTGAAATGGCGTGAACGGCTTCGGAACGAAACCTCCGACGCTAACGGTTACAGAAGCTTGTTTAGTATATTTTTTACCAATTTCCACACAGTTTTTTGCTAAATCCGCTATACCTAACGTATCTTCATCAGTTTCAGTAGGTAACCCAATTAAGAAATAGAGCTTAACTCTTCGCCATCCTTGTGAGAATGCTGACTCGACAGCCCCGTAAAGATCTTCTTCTGTAATCAATTTGTTGATCACTTGTCGCATTCGCCAAGTTCCTGCTTCAGGAGCGAAGGTTAATCCAGAGCGTTTTCCGCCTTGGAGCGTCGCTGCGATACCTACTGTAAATGCATCCACACGAAGCGATGGCAAAGACACTCCAGTTTGGCCACATGATAAAGGGTCATCTCCAACTGCAGCAACTGCTTTTTCAATATGGCTATAGTCTGCAGTCGATAGCGAAGTTAATGCAACTTGGTCATACCCTGTCCTGCGAAGACCTTCAGAAACCATCGTCCTTACTTGATCAACTGATCGCTCTCGAACCGGACGAGTGATCATCCCAGCTTGACAGAATCTACAACCCCTCGTACACCCCCTAAATACTTCGACATTTAAACGGTCGTGGACAACTTCAGTGATTGGAACAAGTTGGTTTTTGGGATATGGCCAATCTTCCAGACTTGTTATGGTTCGCTTCTCTACTAGTTTGGGCACATCATCGTATTTAGGTTCTAGGAGCTGAAACCCGTTCTTGTCTCTTGATACGTTATACATTTGGGGCACGTATACCCCTTCGATCTTTGATAGTTCTCTAAGGAGAAATCCTCTGTTCGAATGAGTGGATTCGCTGGTTTTCCATTTATGAATCACATAGGTTAATTCTGAAACGACCTCTTCACCATCACCCAATACGAAGAAGTCAACAAAGTCAGCTAAAGGCTCAGGATTGTATGTACAATGTCCGCCAGCAGCAATTAAGGGATCTCCTATTCCCCTTTCAACTGAACGCAATGGCACCCCAGCTAAATCGATACAATTCAGGAGATTTGTGTAGACAAGTTCAGAAGAAAGATTAAACGCTACGACATCGAACTCATTTGCAGGACGATGGGTATCAACGCTGAAAAGAGGAATTCGTTTTTCTCTCATTNTTTTCTCNAAATCAANCCAAGGAGCGTATGCTCGTTCAGCTTCNCCTATCGAAAGTTCATTAATTATTTCATAAAGAATCTGAAGACCTTGATTCGGGAAACCGACTTCATACGCGTCAGGATATGTCAAGAGCCATGCTACGTTTCTGGGATCGTGGGGCGGCTGAATGGCTCCTCGTTCTAATCCAATGTAGCGCGCTGGTTTTTCAACATTAAGTAGCAAGTGTTCTATTTCAGGCCAGATCGAAGTCATCCTTGGGAAGTCCGTTCTCTTAAATCAACATCCTGAAGGATACTAGATACTTCACCTAACAACTTCATACCTACGCATATGAACATTTAAAACAAGACCAACNGCNACGAAACTAGTNAGGCTTGATGAACCCCCNTAAGAAACAAATGGCANAGGTATCCCAGTTATAGGCATAATACCTAGNGTCATACCGACAGATTGGAACATCTGGAAGACGATCATCGTTAGAACTCCTACGCAGATTAATGTCCCGAGAAGGTCTGCCGATTTTTTTGCTGTCCTCCAGCACCTCCATATGATTACGCCGAACAAACCTAGCATTGCTAAGGCCCCGATAAACCCTAGCTCTTCTCCAACAACTGAAAAGAGAAAGTCGGTATGCTGTTCCGGAACGAACTCGCCGCGCGTTTGTTGACCCTCTCCGTATCCCTGACCTCGAAGNCCTCCAGACCCAATAGCTATTTGAGCTTGTGTCTGTTGGTAGGCTGCTTCTGTTTGGCTAGAAGCTGGATCTATAAATGAAGTTAAGCGATCTCTTTGGTAATCCTGGAGTAAACCTGTGCTCCAAATAACTGCAATACCGGCAATACCGACTAATGTCATAAAGCCTATATGCCGAGTTTGAGCTCCGCCCACGAGTAGCATCCCCATCGTTATTGCCACAAATACCAGCGCAGACCCAACATCAGTTTGAAGAAGAATCAAGCCGAGAGGAACTGAAGCAAGGAAAAGCGAGTTTAGGATGGCCCTCTCATTTAGATGACCATCAAAGCGTTCGAGGTAGCTTGCCAAAGCAAAAATAAATGCGACTTTGCAGAATTCTGAAGGTTGTAGCTGGAATTGNCCAAATTCAAACCAAGCCCTTGTCCCATTTCGTTCTACACCTAGAGGCGTTAGAACGAAAAGAAGCAAGAGATTCGACCCCCAGAATACTATTGGAACCAGATCCCTAAGCCGCCTATANGGAACCGATGAAGTTATCAACATAAATANAGTTCCTNTGATTACAAANAAAGTATGGCGCGACAAAAAACTCTTATCGTACATTGTTGGATCGCTACCCCTAGTTGCNCTGTANACCATTAAAACACCNGTCACNCCAAGNGTCAGACAGCTCAATATCAGTGCNAAATCAATATGAAGCCAAGGAGAAATAGGGCTCCCAGTCGGATTTAACGATGATCTCTTTCTCTGCCAACTTAGATCGCTCATCTCAATCTCCTGAACCGATACTACTACTGTCTGCGATTGCCTCAACTTCCACAGAAGGCTCTTCGAGCTCTTTCGCCAGCTGACGTGCTGCTTCATCTGCTTCAGCGACGCTCAGAAACCGAGGAACAATACCGTATGCAATCTGTTCGAAATAACGTCTTACAATTGGTGCCGCAACTGACCCACCAAATCCAGCTTCTTCCAAGATTACGACAGTAACGTATTCGGGGTCAGGATTAGGGCCCCAACCTACAAATAATGCGTAGTCTGCTATGAGAGCATCTAAGCTCTGTTTTTCAGATGTCCCAGTTTTCCCAGATACTGGCCAATCTTCATGGGGAAAATTTAGAAATGCAGAATAGGCAGTCCCCTCTAGGCCATTATCTGTTCTTCGCCATGTGGTAACTCCGGCGAGGCCATCAATGATCGGTTGAGTAAAAGCATCTGGAAGGTAGATCTCGCGAGTTACCCTCGGTCCAAATTGGACTTCAGTTTCTCCGCTAATGGGGTTTACAGTTCGTAGCCCAATATTAGGGGCATACAAAGTTCCTCCATTGATAAGTGCGGCATAAGCGTTCGCTATTTGCAATGGTGTAGCCAGCACATCTCCCTGCCCAATTGATGTGTTTAACGTGTCACCTGTTAGCCATTTATCGGTTAAGAATGCTTCCGGATTCTGCCTATAAGCTTCTCGGCGTGAATCCGGTGTAGGGATCCGACCTCCATTTTCGTTCGCTAAAGTAATCCCACTTGGAACACCAAAACCAAAATATTTGGCAGCTACTTGGGGGGACTCTAAATCGAAGCCCGGGAGAATATCAAAATGGGTTGCAATGTTATAAAAGTAGGTATCAGACGAATATGTAAGCGCTAATCGAAGATCCACTTCACCATATGCAGCAGCGCCTGCATTTTGGAATTCACATGTTCCACCTTCACAAGTAGGGATAGTGAATATGCCTTCATCTAAGTACATCGAATTCACACCCAATATTCCTCTGGACCCTATCAACCCTGTATCCAAGGCCGCATAGGCAGTAAACGGCTTGAAGGTTGATCCTGGAGGATATGTTCCCTGAATAACCCTGTTAAGAAGTGGAAGGCTATTCCCAGGATCAATCAGGTCATCGAATTCATCTTGACTGATACCTGAAACAAATAATTCAGGATCGTAAGTCGGGAATGAAGCCATAGCAATCACCGTGCCATCTTGCGGATTCAGCACAACCATTGCGCCTGCTGGCGCTTTGTAGATGATCACTCCTTCCTCTTCAAATTTTGTAGGTTGTTGACGAGCAATATCTAATCCGTCTTTCAAATACTGCTCTGCCATCGCTTGAAGGTCGATATCAATAGTTAGCTGAACATCGCTTCCTGCCCTTGCTGGAATCTCTTCTACAACTTCAAGAATGTTATTGAATTTGTCTACGATAACTGTCTTTCTTCCTGGAGTTCCCCGCAAAGCATTTTCATAAAAGAGCTCAATACCCGCTTTCCCGATTTCATCATTAGCAAGATACGTCTTCTCGGCACTCTGGACTTGACCGATTTCGTCTTCGCTCAAGCTCCCTACATATCCCAACAAATGAGCTGCCAAAGTACCGTATGGGTAGTCGCGGACCGTTATTACTGTTGTTCCAACTCCAGGCCATTTGTAAGAATACTCAGCAAGGTAAACTTGGAGTTCTTTTGAAATGTCTGAAACTACAGGGACTTTAGCGAATGGCCCATATCGTTCTGATACATAGGCCTCTTCGATTTGCGCTACTTTTGTGAGTTGCCCGGAAAGACTTATCTCCCTTGCAAGATCGAAAAAGAGATCATCTAACTTTGATGAACGAACAGTTGCCATCTCCTCTTTATCAATTGTCACGACTATTGATTGTCTATTGTCAACAAGGATCCGACCATTTACATCTAGGATTCTCCCTCTTGGAGCTCTCTCAATAATTTCTTCAGTTGTATTGTCCTGAACTCGTTCGATGAATTCAGTTTCTTTGATAATTTGCAGATACCACAACCGAGCAACAAGCGGTATAAACAAAGAAATAGCTACCGCACCTAAAATACCTAGCCGCAAACGCCTTGAGCGATCAAGCCTTCTTAGTCTATTCATTTCCCTCAGCGCCCGAAATCATTGTCATCTTAGCCCTCGATCAAAACCAGCGGGGGTAACCCGACTAGCACCGAATGCCCACGCCATCATAAAATGAATTGGAACCATCAGTAGGCCGGTATACAGGCTTGAAATGACCAGTATTTTTCCAAAATTCTGATTGTATAAATTCGGCTCTGCGATGAGCTCTCCAAAAGTTACAAACAGAACAAGACCTACGGTAACTGCAGAAACAGATATTGTTATTCTAATAATCCATTCAGCCTCGTCTGATAAGAAGACCGCTATCTGTCCTAGAAGATATCCAACTATTGCGTACGTCAGAGCATTTAATCCTAGGGGAGTCGCTAGATAGAAGTCATAGAATAGGCCGCTGGAAAATCCAACTATTGCCCCACTTGTCGGACCTCCGTACCAGCCGGCAGCTATTGCTGATGCAAGAAGGAGTTCTGGCATTACTCCGAAAAATCGCATTGAAGAGAACAACTCCAGTTGGAGCAAAAGAAGAAACAAGAGAACAATACCGTTCTTTATTACTGCGACACCCATTCTCTCACTCCATATCTGGTGGTTGATACAGAACGACTGTAACGAAATCGAGATTGTCCATCTCACCAGTTGGCTCAACTAGTAGTTCTTTTTCAAGATTCACTTCATCTGGGACAACTTCAACCACTGAACCGACTGCGAAACCTTCAGGGTATGGACTTCTATCCAGCCCACTGGTCACCAAAATACTCCCTACTTCTACAGGTGCCCCTATCGGAATTCCGTCAATAACCCGCATTGGCTGGTCAACGCCGTTACCAGTAAGGATTCCAATTTCTTTAGTACCTATAGCAAGAACACCTATATTGACCGTTGGGTCGGTGATTAATCGGACTCGTGAATCTCTAAGTCCAGGATTCTCTATTCGTCCTATCAGTCCACCAGTTGAGATGACAGGCATCCCTTCCCTTATTCCACTTTGTGTACCCTTATTAATCTCAAGTACGTAGGGGTCAAAGTTAGAGACTGATCCGGCTGTCACCTCTGCAACTACTGTTTCTTGTCCACCAAGCCCCTGAAGCCCTAACTGCGTTCTTAGGGCTTCTAGATCATTTACAGCTCCTTCATTGGCTATTCGGTAACTTAATAGTTCATCTAGTTGCCTTCTTAATAACGTATTCTCACGCTCTAATTCATCGCCGTTAGAGAATGATTCCCAAATATCACCAACTGGGCTAAACACAATATGGGCTAGAGATCTAAATGGTTGGACTATAACAATCCCAGCTTTTCTCAAGTTTGAGACTGGAGCATAACCTCTTGCATCCAATGAAATGAGTGTAACTGAGGTGAGGATAAGAAGAGCGAGAGCAAATCGAGAGCCACTATATCTTCGTGGCACAGCCATACAGCAACAACCTTAGACCTAGACCTGTGAAGAGGAGAAGAGAACCCCTTTTAAGGAATCGAAGGATTCTAAGGATTTGCCTGAACCCAACGCCACAGCATGGAGTGGTTGAGGAGAGATACAAACCGGCATCCCAGTCTCATGCGCTAAGCACTCTGGCATGCCGTGTAGAAGCGCTCCTCCACCAGCAAGCATTATCCCTTTTTCCATAATGTCAGCCGCGAGTTCCGGTGGAGTAACGTCCAAGGTCATTTTAACTGCGTCGATAATGGCTGATAATGGCTCAGCGATGGCGTCGCGTATCTCAGAGCTTGAAGTAACAATCGTTTTCGGCAATCCAGTTATTAAGTCACGTCCTCGGACTTCGGCGTACAGCTCTTCAGTTACCCATGCGCTTGCCAGCTTGATTTTCAGTTCTTCCGAAGTCCTGATGCCAAGGGCAACACTGTATTCTTTTTTAATGTGTTGGACGATAGAGTTGTCAAGCTCGTCTCCCCCGACTCGGACTGACTTATTGGCCACCACACCACCCAAAGAGATGACGGCCACTTCTGTCGTCCCGCCCCCGATATCAACTATCATATTTCCGCTAGGTTCTTGGACTCTCATCCCNGATCCAATTGCAGCAGCCATGGGCTCCTCTATGATGTAAGCCGGCTTACGTGCTCCAGCAAATTCAGCAGCTTCCTGAACAGCTCTCTGCTCAACTCCTGTTATCCCAGATGGGACGCAGATCACCATTCGGGGTTTAGCTAGCCTACTTTGGTGAACTTTTTCNATGAAGTGACGAAGCATCTGTTCGCACATGTCNAAGTCGGCTATAACTCCATCCCGTAATGGCCGTGATGCCCTAATGTGATCTGGGGTTCTACCAATCATTCTTTTCGCATCAGTTCCAACTGCAAGAGCGGATCCATCCCGAATGTCGATNGCGACCACGGAGGGTTCGTTTAGCACAATTCCTTCGCCGCGAACATAAACGAGCGTATTAGCAGTCCCGAGGTCAACTGCCATATCTCGACCCATAACTCCGAGTATTGAAGCCATATGATTTACCGTTCGTTTCTAGAGATTCTTATGTGCATAGCTTAGATTTTAACGAGCACGCATGCTTGCTCAAATCTCCGCTTCTTCTAGTGTAGAAGGAGATGATAAAAGTGCAATCCACCTATCGAAATTGCAGCATTATTCAAAGAAGATGCTTATCTCTCGGCGAGCAGATTCTGCTGAGTCAGACCCATGGACAAGATTTTCTGTAAACAGGGCGCTGTAGTCTCCACGTATTGTCCCTGGTTCAGCCTCGGCGGCATTTGTCGCCCCCATCATTTTTCTGACTATTTCCCAAGTATCCTCAGGTCCTTCTATGACCATCGCTACAGAAGTAGATCTTCCGATAAATGTTACTAAGTCATCGTAGAAGGGCTTTCCTACATGCTCTGCGTAATGAAGAGCCGCTATGTCTGGGGTGATCGTCAACATCCTCATAGAAGATATGCTTAGACCTTTTTCTTCAAAACGTGAAATAATTTTTCCGACTAGTTTTCTTTCAACTCCATCGGGTTTACAAAGTACTAAAGTTTGGTTCATAAAAGAGATTTTATCGGTTTATGGAGACAACGAGGCTATCAGCTTCGGTTTGCTAGATACGCCTCTCTGAGCGCCCCGACGACGTATAAAGATCCTGTGCCCATTACGACATCATCTGGGTCAGCGAGCGAGAGGGCTAAGTCCAGTGCGTCTTTGGGGTCGGTCCTTAATTCTACTTTAGGAGAAATTTTCTTAGCTGCTTCTGCTAGATCTTTAGCTGCCATAGCTCGCGGCGTTGCAGCTTCAGTGCATATGATAAGTTCAGCTTCATCTGCTTCTAAGCAATCAAGCATCCATTCAGCATTTTTCTCTTCCGTCATTCCGACTATTAGGATTAATTTTCCATCTACTGGGAAACTTTGACTAAGTGTTTGCGCAGCTGCTTCTGCTCCGGGAGGGTTATGGGCCCCATCGACCACTACAAGCGGATTTGACCCTAGGACTTCAAAGCGACCTATTATACTCACCTGCTCGAAACCGCTCTTGACCACATCGTCAGGTAACGGCGTTTCAAGAAATGCCTCAGCGGCTGACAACGCTATAGCTGCGTTAAGTCCTTGGTGCTCTCCATGGAGAGGGAGATAGATGTCTTCATATTTTCGTGTTTGAGTTGTTAAGCTCAAATGTCTTCCTCCCACAGCTAGTTCGTTAGAGAGAACTGAAAAATCTTGCCCTCTTCTATAAATTATTTCTGGCTGCTCATCAGTGAAGATTGCGTCTAGTTCATCGTCAACTTCACCTAGGCAAAGAATGCCATCTTTGCGAATAATCCCTGCTTTTTCTCGCGCTATTTTCTCACGCCAACCTTCTGCTCCATCTGTATGGTCATAATCAACATTGGTAATTACAGAGACGCGTGGATTACCTATGTTTGTAGCGTCATATCGGCCCAACATGCCCACCTCAATTACTGCAACATCAACTGCGGCATCGGCAAAGGACCTGAATGCAACCGCTGTGACTAGTTCGAACCAACTTGGGCTGAAGTCAAGATGAANTTCCGCCAGCGATAACGCATGGACATTCTCCGCAAATTCTTCTTCACTTATAGGTTCTCCATTAATTTGAATTCGTTCTGTGATNGANGCNACNTGGGGAGAGCNNTACAGGCCCACTGATAACCCAAGAGCANTNANGAGCTCCGCAATCATAGCTGCAGTTGAACCTTTCCCATTTGTCCCAGTGATGTGGATCGTTGGGAAATCCTCGTGTGGATTACCTATCGCCTCGAGCAAGATTTTCATCTGACTAAGGGAAAGCCCATCAATTTTTTCTAGAGTTAATCTCCTATTGATGTGACGATCGAGATAGTCGAGTGCTTCATTTATCAGCATCTTTGTAATGTATCGCCCTATGAGGCAGCTAGGCCGCTCTCCCCTCGAAGGATTAGTTCGGGTTCCATTTTCTTTCGAACGACGTCTTCGTTAATGACACAGGTAAGCACATCGTCGCGGCTTGGAAGCTCGTACATCACTTCTAGAAGCACGTCTTCTAAAATCGAACGAAGCCCTCGAGCGCCTGTTTGACGTTCTAAGGCGAGTTCAGCAACTGCATCTAAAGCAGCATCAGTGAACTCTAAATCAACATTTTCAAATCCAAAATACTTTTTGTACTGCTTCATAAGAGCATTCTTGGGTTCTGTTAGTATTCGGACGAGCGCATCTGTTTCAAGATTCCCTACCGCCCCTACAACAGGCAGTCGACCTATGAATTCAGGTATCAGCCCATATTTCACAAGATCTTCCGGCTGAACTTCAGAATACAGGGCCGTAAGGTCTTTATTTGAGGTTTGTCGAAGATCAGCTGCAAAACCAACGCCGCTGTTTCCTATTCTTGCTTCAATCACATCGTCGAGTCCAGCAAATGCGCCGCCACATATAAATAGGATATTTCTTGTATCGATCTGGAGAAACTCCTGATGAGGGTGCTTACGTCCGCCTTGAGGAGGAACAGAAGCCAAAGTTCCCTCAAGTATCTTTAGCAAAGCTTGCTGGACACCTTCACCAGAAACATCGCGTGTTATCGACGGATTTTCGCTTTTTCGGGCGACCTTATCAATTTCATCAATGTAGATAATTCCCATTTCGGCTTTCTTTATATCTAGATCAGCCGCCTGAATAAGTTTCAGGAGAATATTCTCTACGTCTTCACCTACATATCCNGCTTCGGTCAAAGCTGTNGCATCTGCTATAGCGAAAGGGACATTNANCATTCGAGCNANNGTCTCCGCCATNAGCGTTTTTCCGCAGCCGGTTGGNCCGATAAGTAAAATATTGCTCTTAGAAAGCTCTACATCGTCTTCTTTGCTCTCCCCTACTTGCACTCTCTTNTANTGGTTGTAAACGGCAACTGAAAGTATTCTTTTTGCCTGTTCTTGACCAACNATGTANTCATCGAGAAACTCATTGATTTCATTGGGCTTAGGAAGTTCNTCGAATCCTAATTCGNCGGGNGANGCGAGCTCTTCGTCAATGATNTCATTACAGAGNTCAATGCATTCATCGCAGATATAGACACCGGGGCCAGCGATNAGTTTTTTGACTTGTTTCTGTGATTTACCGCAAAANGAGCACTTTAGNAGNTCTCCACCTTCACCGAATTTTGCCATTTCCTCCCCTANCCATTTTCTACAGCGGTTATTGGACCACTGTTGTCTACTTCACCTCGAGTTTCGATTACTTCGTCAATGATGCCATAGTCTTTCGCCTCGTAGGCGTCCATTATGTTGTCACGGTCTGTATCTGTTTGTATTTTCTCTATCGATTGACCTGTGTGAGCTGCTAATACTTCTTCAAGTTGATTTTTAAGTCGCTGAACTTCCCTTGATGCGATCTCCAAGTCAGATACTTGTCCTTGTGCTCCCGCGTATGGCTGGTGGATGAGAATCCGTGAGTGTGGTAAAGCCAAACGCTTTCCACGTGTTCCAGCTGCTAGAAGTACCGCTGCTGCTGCGACTGCTTGCCCGTAGCAAATGGTTGCAATCTCTGGCTTGATGTAGGACATAGTGTCGTATATCGCAAATACTGAATTTATGTTTCCGCCCGGAGAGTTGATGTAGAGGCTGACATCTTTATCTGGATTTTCCGACTCTAAATGGAGGAGTTGTGCACAAACCAGATTTGCAATTCCATCATCAATGGGAGTTCCAATAAAGATGATGTTTTCTTTTAATAGCTTCGAGTACAGGTCATATCCCCGTTCTCCGCGGTTTGTTTGCTCCACGACGGTAGGGACAAGGTAGTTGTTGGGGGCGTTACTCACTTTGTTCTTCTTCCTCGGTATCAATAGTAGTTGATTCCTCATCTACATTTTCGCTTATATTCTCTTCTTTGTCTTGGTTCTCTAAGAAAAGAAACGCTTCGCGCTCAATAGGATTCCCGTCTGGGTCTATGATTTCAACGTTTTCTTGGAGATATTTCATCGCTTTCTGTTTCAATAAATCGGACTTGAGAGTTAACATCTGTCCGTTTTCGTGGAAAATCTCCACGAGTTGGTCTTCTTGCTGATTAAAGTGCTCCGCCAGGTTGCTCATTTCTGAATCTATATCTAACTGTTCTACCGACATGTTCTCAGCGTCAGCAACAGCTCTAAGTGCTAAATCTATTTTAACAACTTTCGAAGCCGGGTCTTTCATATTTTCTGCTAGGGCCTCTATATCTTGACCCGTTGCTGCTAGAAACTGCTCAAACTGCATTCCTTGCTGTGCCATCCTCATTGCCATTTCTTGCAACTGCTGCTGGATCTGCTCCTGAATGAGAGTTTCTGGTGGGTCTTCGATAACAAGTTCGGCGAGTTCAGAACCAATCTCTTCGATTAGGAGATTCGCTGATTGCTGTTTTTTGGCTTCCTCGATCCTGTTTCTCGTATCTTCAGTCAAAAGATCTACCGTTTCGAATTCTGTCATCTCAGCAACAAATTCGTCAGTAAGGTCAGGAAGTTTCTTCTCCTCTACTTTCTTCACCAAAGCACGGAAAGACAGAACTAAGCCTTCTTCATTCGGGTGGTCGCCTTCAAATTCTATTACTTCCCCTACCTTTGTCCCTATTAGACCTTCGTTGATGGACTCGACTATGAATCCTGACCCTATCTCATACGTAAAATCGTCGGCGGTTAAACTCTCTTCAGGTTCTCCGTCTTGTGATCCGGATAGGTCCATAGTAACGAAGTCACCAGTAGTAGCTGGTCGTCCAACTTCTTCGCGTTCGGCCGCCTGCTCCCTCAAACTATCGATTTGGCTATTTATCTCATCTTCAGTAGCCCCAAGAGGAGGAAGAGTGATTGTCAGATCTTTGTATCCCTCCACTTCAACGGATGGTCGAGTAGCTACTACCGCTTCGAAACAAAGGGGGCCAGACTCTTCACCTTCAATGATAGTTACATCCGGCTGTTCAATTGTGTCCACTTCGTGACTAATAACTGCACTGCGATAGTTTCTGCCTACCACTTCGTTCAAAGCTTCACTTCGGGCGTAGTCTTGCCCGAATTTCGCTTCGAGGACTTTTCGAGGAACACGCCCTGGGCGAAAACCCGGAAGGCTGACGTCTTTCGAGATTTTTTTGAACGCTAAGTCTATGGCTTCATCGACCTCTGATTCGTCGACTTCAACCGTTATCTTTACCTTGTTATCTTCTAGCTGATCTACAGAACTTGCCACAGGCCGAAAGTCTACCGGTGAAGAACGCACTCCCCTACCCTTTCTCTCTTCTAGTTTTCTGGATACTGTATTTTGGACAATGTTCGTGTACTATTTGGAGTCTGCGGGTGTAGTTCAACGGCTAGAACCTCAGCCTTCCAAGCTGATGATGGGAGTTCGATTCTCCTCACCCGCTCTTACGATCCCACTAGAATAAGACGGTAAACTAGGTCTTTGTTTTCCGTGCAAGTAGACTTCTGTCGTGTCATCGAATTTCGTGGGTATCGCTGGTGGGAGTTGTTCTGGGAAAACAACTGTGGTTAACACTCTTGTCGAAGCATTCGAGGGAACTGTTTCGACAATAGCTTTTGATAGCTATTACCGCGATCAAGGACATATGACTTTAAGCGAGCGGGCACAGGTTAATTATGACCATCCAGATTCCCTCGATATTGAATTATTTGTAAGCGATATCCAGTCTCTTCGAGACGGAAACTCCATTGATACACCAATTTATGACTTTTCTACTCACACAAGAATCAAAGAGTCAAAAATTGTGGCGCCCTCAGATTTAGTTGTGTTGGATGGCATCCTTTTACTGGCTTTTCCAGAGATCACGGACCTATTAGATTTAGCCGTCTTTATTGAAGCTTCGGAAGAAATTAGGTTCAACCGGCGAATACCGCGAGATATTCAAGAACGAGGAAGAACCGCTGAACAATCTTCTGCACAGTTCAAAAAGACAGTTCAACCAATGCACAAACGTTTTGTTGCGCCTTCAATATCCCACGCAGACCTTGTTATTGATGGAGAGCAGAGCCCCCAGGTTTCATTGGCCGAGATTACTACTGCCCTTTATCGCCAAAATTAATTTGATTCTTCACCTGCTACTCCTTCTTCCTCCTCTATAACCTCTCCCCCAAGAGCTTGAATTATCTGATCAAGATAGATCTGGGATCCTAACTTTGTAAGATGCACCCCATCTCGCGCGAAGTATTCAGGGAAATCGTTTGATGCGCTTCTCCAGTCTACGAGAACTGCATTTTCATAGAAAGAGATAGTGTTATCGAGAACGCTATTAACTCTTCCTTCCCATGGCTTCGGTACTCTTGCATTGAGCACCACGACTATTTCAGCATCTGCAAGAATTTCGAATGTCTCTGCTATCAGGTTTTCATCGATAACCCCGTTACTTCCCAAATGTATGACTATCGCTTCGCCCAATAGTTCTCGGTCCTTTAAGCCACTTAAGATTCTTGGGGCTTCGTTCCATTGTCGTGCGACTTCTGCTTCGACATCTGCATTTTCAGTCAATATGGACATTCTTTCGGCGAAAATTACATCCAAATCTTTGATGGAGATACCTGTGACTGCGCCCTTCATTATTGAATCTCCGAGAAAAGTAATCCGGTCATAAAACACTTTAAATTCTGGGGCTTCCACTAATGAGAGTAACTCTGCCCACCGTGGATTATCAGCACTAGCAATATCTAGGAAAGCGGCAATATCGAAGCTTTCCATTGGGTCTTCGACGACAGGGGGAGATTCTGGTTCTTCTTGAGTCACTGGTTCTGGAGTTGGGGTTGGAAGAGCTGTTGGAGTCGGAAGAGGAGTTGGGGGAACCTCGATTTGTTCCTGCGCAGTTTCGACTTCCTCAATTTGTTCTTCATTACTATCATCACTGCTCCATTCAGCCTGAACTTGCTCGAGAGTTACAAAACATCCAAAAAGAGCTAAGCTAGTAAGGGCGAGCTTCCCAAGCGATACCTTTATGTTCGTTAATGACAGAGCCGATCGAAGTGAATTTAGGAATCGCCTCTCGCGGATAGGGCGCTCAAGAAATTGATAGCTGATTTCAACAATGATGAGCGTAACGATGATGCGGACCAAAAAGAGTTGCCATCCGTCAATGTCAACGTCAACTCGTGGGCGGGTCAGCTGGAAAACCGGCCAATGCCAAAGATACAGGCCATAAGATCTTTTCCCGATCCATTGCAGCGGCCCCATTCCTAGAATTTGGCTTAATACGGAT
>PAEG01000009.1 GCA_002703045.1 Acidimicrobiaceae bacterium | reverse complement strand
TCAACATATGAAGCACATACGACTGGTCCTTTGAAAAGTCAGCCCCACGAGCTATACGTAGCCCATTTTTGCGCTTGACAACTCTTGCGTGATGGCCAGTAGCAATGAGATCGAAACCCAGAGCATGCGCTCTACGAATAAGTTTGTCGAATTTGAGGTGGCGGTTGCATTCTATGCATGGATTAGGCGTAAGACCTTTAGCATGGGAGCGCACGTATGGGGCTACCACATTATCCTCGAACTCGTCACCAAAATTGAATACATGATGCTCTATCCCTAAAGAGTCTGCAACGCGGCGAGCATCAGTCACATCAGAAACCGAACAACAGCCTGTATCCGAAGGGCCTCCCCAAAGTTTCAAAGTTACGCCTGTAACTTCGAAACCTTCTTTCTGCAATAGGCCTGCTGCAACTGACGAGTCAACCCCTCCAGACATAGCAACTAGGATTTTCTTCTTCGATTTCATGATCCGGTCTTTCTTAAGTTTTCTATGAATGTGGGAACAGCTTTCATAGCTACATCTACATCTTCCCATGTAGTTGCGTGTCCGAGCGACAGCCTTAAGGACCCTCCTGCTAGGTTCCGTGAATATCCCATAGCCGCCAACACATGCGAAGGATCTTGTGCGCCGCTGGAACAGGATGAAGCAGCGGATGCCAAAATGTTTTCTTGCTCGAGCATGTATAGCAATGCTTCGCTTTCAATCCCTTCAAAGCAAAAATGGCAGGAACCGGCAATTTTATGTGACCGATCCGCGATTCCATTGTGTAATGAAACTCCTGTTTCATAACTCTGTGGTACCCCTTGAAGATTGTCGGCAAGCACATCTCTCATTTTCGCCACTCGTTCTACTGTCAGCTCACGTTCCATTAAGGTGACGTCTGCTGCTGCAGCCATCGCTACAATTGCTGCGGTATTTTGGGTCCCACTTCGTATTCCTAACTCCTGTCCACCTCCAAGCTGCATGGGAGAAATCTCAATTCCATTTCGAACGACAAGCGCGCCTACCCCCTTTGGAGAGCCGAACTTATGGCCGGCGATACTAATTAGATCTGCCGATTGGGCTAGAGATGCTACGTCTAGCCATGGAAAGGCTTGAACTGCATCAGTATGAATGAGTGCCTTCGGCGCTTTGCTCCTGACGATTTCTGCTATTGGTTCTAGGTCTTGAATTATGCCGGTTTCACCATTAACTAGCCCGACAGAAACTAGAGCTACATTTTCATCAAGAAGATGCGCGAGGTGGTCTAGGTCAAGTAGGCCGCTCTCGTCCACTTGTATAAATTCTCCTTCTAATTGCTCTACCGGTGCTATCACTGCATGATGATCAGTTACGGAGGCAAGGATGGTGCCGTCCCGTGATCCTTGGGTACCAAATATGGCAAGGTTGTCCGCTTCTGTTCCCCCCGCTGTGAAGATAATTTCTTTTGGGTCGCAACCTAAACCGTGTGAAAGCGTGTCGCGCGCGTCGTCAATGAGTCGCCTAGCTTCTCTTGCCATTTTGTGTGCGCCAGATGGATTTCCGTAACAGTCACTTAATACAGTGGTCATGGCATCAATTGCTTCAGGGCGTATTGGCGTAGAGGCAGCGTTATCAAGATAAATTATCTTCTCATTCACATATCAAGGATACTCCGATAGGGCAATGGTCGAAAACAAGAATTATGATAGAACGGTGCCTAACATCTCTGTAGAAACAATTATCGAAGCTTCTCTAGAAGAGGTATGGGAATCTGTAGGAAACATTCAAAGCCATGTGAACTGGATGGATGATGCAGTTTCAATAGATTTTATTGGGGATAGGCAGCAAGGAGTTGGTACGACTTTCGATTGCGAAACCAAAATTGGGCCTTTCAAATTAACTGACCGGATAGAAATCACTGAATGGGTCGAGAGTAAGACTATAGGAGTGTCTCATAAGGGGCTTGTAAGTGGAAGTGGCCAATTTACCCTATTTGAGTTGAACCCTGAAAGGACAACGTTTACTTGGGAGGAGTCACTGGTTTTTCCATTTTGGATGGGTGGGCCTCTCAGAAACCCGATAGGTAAAAAGATCCTTGAGTCTGTATGGAAACAGAACTTAAAAAACCTCAAAGAGCTAATTGAAAGCGGCAGATCTTCGTCTAGCTCCTCCTAAAGTTACTGCTGTTTACGCTTTGCGAGAGTTCGAAAATGCAGTACAAGACAAACAATCATTACGAGAATAAATATCTGCGCCATGTCCATACTTTACCAATAAACAAGGATCCCCTCATCCCTGTTCAGAAAATAGATAAAGTTCCTAGATAGGAAGCCCCAGAGAGGAGAATTATCACTATTTCCGGAAGGTACATGGGTGTCTGCACTCTTTTAGGTAAGTCAAATACCAGCCATCCGATAATTAATCCTGCAGCGAAACCACCGAGATGACCACCGACTGATATGGATGAGACTGTAAAGGTCAAAACGAAGTTGAGTAGCAAGATCATTCCTAATCCGCTTCTCCAAATGGAGTACCCGCTCGAGCGCTGTGCAACAGTCGCAAGACCTAAGAGGCCAAATATTGCCCCGCTTGCTCCTACGGTAAGACTGTTGGGGCTCCAAAGCATGGCTCCAAACGAGCCAGTTATTACTGCTGAGAAGTAGAAAAGGGAGAATCGAAAACGACCCAGCGTCCGTTCGAACGAAGGACCTAGAAGCCACAAGGCGTACATATTAAACGCTAAGTGAACAAACCCATAGTGCAGGAATCCGGACGTTATCACTCGATACCACTCTGGGAATCCGGAAAATAACCCTCCACGGATGATTAGTCCTTCAGAGCTAATTTGTCCCTGAATTCCATCCCCTATCCCAACCCCAACGACGAAAAGAATTACATTCACGACGATAAGGCTTTTGACTACTAGGGGGTCAAAAGAGAATGGTTTTCGTTCAATATTGGTAGGTCTTCTGGCGCTACCTACACACTCAGGGCAATGAAAGCCTACAGATGCAGTGATCATGCATTCAGGACAGATGTTCCTGTCACATCGTTGNCACCGGANACCACCTTGTCGGTTAGNGTGCCGGTAACAGGTTGCGTCCGCAGGCATTTGGCTCTTGGATGTCATAGCACCCCCAATGTTACGAATCTCTTTGCTGTTTGAGGCTCTTCCATGTAACAAACTTTTGAATTATGCATAGCTTGGAAAGTTCACTTAGAAATTTGATTCATGGAAGGAGAGCATGTCATCTCGAAATATTTTCTGGTGTTCTTTTGTCCCGCCGATACTCGCCCCTCGTCTCCCATGGCCTGCTTCTACAGCTTTTAGAAAGTGGGTTCTATCTGTTGCCATCGCTGAACTTGAGCCAGTGTATGGATCAATCATTGCACCATNCAGGTCNAGATATATTGTCGGAGCGTTTGGTGCAACACTTGCTTCAGGGATCAGATGGACCTTCTCTTCTTTATCGAAACTGTGGGCAGCTCCCGTTACGATTCGCGCTGACGCTTGACCACCGCAAAGATTAATCGCCTGAATCTGGGATTGGATTTGCTGGACTGATACCCATTCGTCAAGTTCGCCGACGATTGCTCGGACAGTCGTTCCTCCAACGTCTGGTGTCTCGAATTGATGTCCACACCATGGGTATACCGCATACACACTTTTAAATCCATAGTCAGGTCCAACTATTGGTTCAGCAAACGCNCTTNCTGCCGCTGTCAGCACGGCCGATCCGCCTCGGCTGTGNCCTTGGGCCGAAATTCGNNTTGNGTCAATCTTCGANAACTGGCNTATGGTTCGCAAGGCAGCAAGAACATCAAAGGCGCTAGCAGCGAAGGAATACTGGGTCTGGTTAGCCACCGTAGAATCAACTCCCCGATTAGNAAATGGGTCTAGAACAAATACGGCAATTCTTTCGTTGAGCAGAGTCTCCGCATGTGCCAGATGATTATCGCTAACCCCGAGACTNCCGGGGACAATAATCACAGCGGGTAGAGGCTGCGAGCTTTGAGGGAGGAAAAGTTTTCCATCTATCTGGACCTCTTCGCATTCAGAGAGCTTTGAGATTGCCTGAACGTAGTTCTGTGGGTTNGCAGANAAGAACTCTANGCGTTCTCCCACTACANCTGAAAGTTCAAAGCGCTCCATGTGAAAGTTCTCACTATTCCCCATCTTGACATACTAGCTACCGTCNAGTTCTCCAAATGTCAATAAGGCTATTTTGCTTCAGGCCCAGTACTATTTTGGAATGCTTAGATTACCTATTATTGGCCATCAGGGTGGATGGGACGAGATCCTTATGGTGGTAGCACCCATTGCAATCATCTGGGCCGTATTAGCAGTAGCAAACAACCGGGCAAAGAAACGTAATGAAAGTTTCGAGGAGACTGCCTAATTGGCTCTATCTATATCGGCTCCTAGGCTTTTAAGCTTTCCGACAAGATCTTCATAGCCTCTGTCTATGTGGTGAGGGTCCCTTATCTCTGTTTCTCCATCAGCTTTGAGGGCTGCCGTGACAAGAGCAGCCCCCGCCCGAATATCGTGTGAGCGTACCGGAGCACCTGAAAGTTTAGGTACCCCGCGTATAACCGCATGATGGCCCTCAGTACGAATTTCAGCCCCCATTCTTATAAGTTCATCGACATAACGGAAGCGGCCACTAAATAGATTCTCCGTTACGATTCCAACACCGTCTGCTACAGACAGCATCGCTACAAGAAACGGCTTGTAATCAGTTGCTAGCCCAGGGTACGGAAGAGTTGCAAGGTCAACAGACTGCAGGCCTTTACTTGCCATAGCCCAAAGACCGGTCGAATCTGATGAAATGCGCATCCCCATTTCACCAAGTTTTTGACACAACATATCCATGTGNTCTGCTCGAGCCCCGAGAAGATTTATTTCTCCGCCGGCAATTCCTACTGCTGAAAGATACGTTGCTACTTCGATTCGATCAGGAATAACAGTATGTTCAACCGCAACTAAATTATCTACTCCTTGGATGGTGACCGTTGACGAACCTGCGCCCAGCACTTTTGCGCCCATCCTATTTAGGAATGCTGCAAGATCAGCGATTTCAGGTTCCCTGGCAGCATTCTCAATAATTGTTTCTCCTTCTGCGCGAACTGCCGCCATCATGATATTTTCTGTAGCCCCGACACTTGGAAAATCTAAGACGACTCGAGAGCCAATTAATCTCTCAGCTTCTGCTTCTATATATCCATGTTCAGAGGAGAAGCGCACCCCAAGGGCTTCAAGCCCCTTAAGATGCATATCGATTGGTCGAGGGCCGAAATCGTCTCCGCCAGGCAAAGCTACTCTGGCCTTCCCATAGGTTGATACTAATGGGCCTAAAACAACTATCGATGCCCGCATCTTTTCTACTTGTTCATATGGNGCTTCAGGTGTGATATCCCCTGGATTNACTATTTCAATTTGATTATTTTCTAGATTGCGAACTGTCAGCCCCATAGAGCGGAGAAGCTCAGCCATTGATTGGACGTCTGTAATATCTGGGACTTCTTTAAGGAGATAAGTTCCTTGCGCGAGAGTACAAGCTGCCATGAGTTTCAGGGCAGAATTCTTTGCTCCGTTGATTTTGACATCTCCGGACAACGGGCCACTCGGCCTAACGAGGATGCGGTCCACATTTCAATTATGCTCGGAGGGAACCAATAGTCCCTACTTTATGGCAATCTTTATTAAATTTTCAGCCTTAAGACACCAACATGCCAAATTTTCAACATTCTCGTTTCCTTGAGCAAAATGCCGTAAATCAGCTCCTAATTCCTCGAAATGACGCCCTTTTGAGAGAAGTATCCGTTGATGATTCAACTTTTTCATTAGCTAAAGGCCCTTTTAGTTCCTACGAGCGCTCAGTTGAGGTTACTCCCTCCCCTTCTGGAGCCCAGGTCACTGAAACTTTCACCTACACAATTGCTTCTCCTTTCTGGCGTCTTCTTTTAGGGATCCCAATTAGAAGATTTTTGAAAAGGAGCGGAGGCTCTGAAGAGAAATTATGGTGGGCGCCGCCAGAGATATTTGATAGCCAAACAACAAGAACTTTAAGTTTGCTTTGCATAGCCGCAGTTATCACCGGTTACCTAGGTGCCTTGCTTGGCCAAACAGCTACATTCGCTGCAGAGGAATTCGGTGCAAGTGATAGAGCTCAGGGTGTTCTTCTAGCAATGGTACGGATAGGGACATTAATTACAGTGGTCGTTGCTGGCCTTGCAGATAAGCACGGGAGAAAACGACTATTGATCTTCTCGCTTTGGAGTGGTTGTGCCATAACTTTATTAAGTGCTGCTTCCCCGAACATCATGATCCTAGGCATTTCTCAAGCTATGGCTAGAGGATTCGCTACGGCAATTAGTATCTTGATTGGGATCATGGCTGCCGAAGCTGCACCGAAAGGAAGCCGAGCATACATTGCCGGGATTCTGACATTGACTGCTGGTTTGGGTGCAGGGATACCTGTATGGCTTCTATCTTTAGCTGACGTCCACCCAAGAGGATGGCGTTTGCTTTTCCTCATCTCATTCGCATTCTTCCCTGTCATCTCATGGCTAAGGACTCAACTTCATGAAAGTGTTCGATTCCACTCACATCAGGAGTCAAAAGTGGAGAGCGGCTTAGCTCCCGTGGTCTGGTCGCGCTTCGCTGCATTAGCGGCCGTGGCTTTCCTTATTTTGATGTTCGCTGCTCCGGCAAGTCAATTTCGAAATGAATTCTTGAGAGACGAACGAGGGTTTTCCGCTGCTCAAATAAGTTTGTTCATTTTGGCTTCGCATACACCTCAGATTATTGGTGTAGCTATAGCGGCCAAGATCTCTGACCTAAGAGGAAGAAAGCCTGTAGCAGCATTTGCTGTAGGGGTAGGCTCTCTCTTCACGGTACTGGCATATAGCTTCACAGGAGCTGGAATGTGGTTCACTGCAATGATTGCGGGGATTATCTCGGCTGGTGCTGGACCTTCCTTAGGTGTTTATGGTGCTGAAATGTTTAGCACAGGGCGTCGCGGCCAAAGCAACGGCGCAATATCGATTTTCGCCGTCTTAGGGAGTGCATGTGGGCTACTCCTTATCGGCGATTTATCTGAACGTTTCGGAAGTTTTGGTGAAGCATTTACGCTTCTATCTATCTGCCCAATTCTTGTGGTTTTACTCGTTCTTATATTTTTCCCCGAATCAAGGAATAGAGAATTAGAGGATCTCAACCCTGAAGACTTACCTTCAGAGGGCACTAACGAAGATTAGCAATCCAATGATTAAGTGACACTTCCAAAGTATCTAACCCTTTTCTAGGGTCATGGCCTTGTCCCTTTAGCCAGACCATTGAGACTTGTCCTCTAATGAATGGAACGTATTTAGAAAATAACTCTGGACTCCCGAATGGGTCTTTATCTCCCGAAAGAAAAATACAAGGGCGGGCGATTGCGTTGAAGTGCTCAATTCTCAGTTTCTCAGGTTTCCCAATAGGGTGAAGTGGATAACTCAATAGGACCAATCCTCTTGATTTGAGTCCGTTGGCTACAGCCATAGAGGCCACACGCCCCCCCATTGACCGCCCCCCAATAAGAAGGTGACTAGGCGGAACTCCAAGACGGTGTGAGTAGTTCATTGTTATTTCAGTGACTTCGCTGACAAGTTTCTCTGCTCGAGGTGGAGGCCTGCGGGGACTTTGGTCGCGGTATGAGAAGTTTATGGCATATACGGGAATTCGAAGCGCCTCTGCGATTCTTTGGAATACGGGGTGCTCTTTATCTCCGCCTGCGCCATGAAAGAGGAGTAAGCCTTTAGGTTTAACCATTAGTCTTCATCTCAATTTCCGAACGCTAAAGAGAGGAGAAGAACTAGAAAAATCATCTGAGAAGAACCCTGCGAGCCTCAGTCAAGTCTGAAATACGCTTAGCCGCATCATGGTTCCTACCGGGGTCGCCGGTATCAGGGTGAGCAGTTCGAAGGAGCTCTCGGAATCGTTGCTTAATCTCACTTCGACTCGGGGAAGGGTTCGTGATCTCCAGAATATGCAAAGCCCAGCTTGTCGCATCACTATGACCGATCTGACCGAGATAGTCTTTATGTTGCCCCAACAAGTAGGACAGAAACTCTTCTCCTACGTCTCCATTCCATTTGGCTGCTTTACGGAGTAAATTCATCGCTGAAGGACGGTCACTATAAGAAAATCTTTTAATGACATATGCTGCTGCAAGNACATTTTGCTCCGGAGCCATATCCCCATCGTCAAATGAAAATCTATATTTCCCATNCACTGAAGAAAGCCGGTGGCGAGTCCGTGCTAGGCCTACCTTGTCTTTTTGGAGACGATGGCGTAATCGGGGTTGACCTACTTTTTCACCTCGCTGAACCTTGGCAAGAATAGTGAAGTAATCATCGTGGAAATCAGNNTCGACTTGCCTGAGATATCGACAAACAACTCCCGCTANCAGCAGAGGGCCATTACCTGGAGGAGGGTCAAGAGGCAAGTACGAACTNCCAAGACTTAGACGTCGAGTTGGAGCGATTTTTCTAGAGTGGTAGAACTCGAGTTCAGCCAATAGCACCATCTAACATTACTGGATTTGCTTCTTCTGTGAAAGAGACAAACGCCACACAAAGGAATTATTATTTATTAGGATGCAGGAGAGTTCAAGAAAATGCACCTTTATCGATTAGTGTAAAGGCGAACACAATTTTCTTTTGGAGTTGGTATGTCTTCTGTTGAATCCCCAGATCGAAATCTTGCTATGGAACTCGTTCGTGTGACCGAGGCGGCTGCTATGGCCGCTGCTCGATGGATGGGGCGAGGAGATAAAGAAGGCGCAGATGGAGCTGCTGTTGACGCTATGCGCGTCGTACTTGGGGGCGTTCAAATGGACGGTGTCGTGATTATCGGCGAAGGAGAAAAGGATGAGGCTCCAATGCTTTACAATGGCGAGCACGTTGGAGATGGTTCATTCCCTAAATGCGATGTAGCGGTAGACCCTATTGATGGAACTACTCTCACATCTCTAGGAAGAGGTAATGCTATTGCTGTAATAGCGGTTAGTGAGCATGGAACGATGTTTGATCCGGGCCCATGTGTCTATATGGAGAAGATAGCAGTTGGTCCTGCGGCGAAAGGAAAAATAGATATTAATGCCAGTCCAACAACTAATCTTCTAGCCGTTTCTGAGGCGAAGGGGGTGTCTGTGCGGGACCTTACCGCTGTAGTTTTAGACCGCCCAAGACATGATGATCTAATCAGCGAACTTCGAGAAGCAGGAACCCGCATAAGACTAATTCCTGATGGCGATGTCGCCGGCGCTATCTCAACTGCTTGGCCGAACTCCGGAGCAGATATTCTTTTCGGCATAGGAGGGACCCCTGAAGGGGTNATAGCAGCTGCNGCTTTGAAATGCATGGGCGGCGACCTCCAAGGAAGGCTGTGGCCAAGAAATGANGAGGAAAGGGAAGCAGCGGTAGGAGAAGGGTANGACCTTTCCCAGTCACTATCTATAGATGATCTAGTGAATAGCGATAACTGCTTCTTCGCAGCTACAGGNATAACAGACGGTGACCTGCTGCAGGGTGTGCGGTATGAGTCAAACATGGCCCATACAGAATCTTTAGTAATGCGATCTAAATCGGGAACAGTTCGTCTAGTGAACGCTCAACATGTCCAAGATAAACTCAACGCTATAAGCGACATCGATTACAAATAGAACTTCAAATCAAGCTTTGAGGGAGGAAAAATGGCTGAACTAGCTGGTAAGCACGCTCTGGTTACAGGTGGTGGAACAGGTATAGGTATGGGGATAGCTCGCCAATTGCTAAAAGCAGGTGCCACTGTGACAATTTCGGGCAGAAGAGAAGATGTACTTCTCGATGCTAAAAAACACTTCGAAGATAATGGTACTGACGCGAATTCAATCAGGGTTGCAGTTTGTGATGTCACCTCTCCTGATCAGGTTCGTGCCTCAGTTGAAAAGGCTTCTAATACAGACGGAGCGCTCGATATTTCGGTTGCAAATGCCGGGATAGGAGCAGGGGGAGCTTTTCTAGCTATGGACGCTGATACATTCAGATCGGTTTTAGAAGTAAATGTCGTTGGCGCCTTCAACACAATTCAAATATCTGCTGAACACATGCGAGACTCCGGTGGGTCCATTATTGCTATTTCATCTATAGCCGGGGCGCTAGGTGGACGTTTTCGGGCCGCGTATGCTACTAGCAAAGCGGGACTCGACATGATGGTGAAAAGCGCGGCTGACGAACTAGGAGGGTTTGGAATTCGAATCAATTCTATACGGCCAGGAATCGTAAAATCGGAAGCGACTGCGGCAATGTTTGAGCATATGCCCCATCTAATCGATGACTATCGAAAAAATATGGCTTTAGGAAGAGTAGGGGAACCAGAAGAAGTAGGAGATGCTGTCGTTTGGTTAGCTAGTGATACAAGCTCATGGGTTACTGGACAAAATATTGCCGTCGACGGAGGACATACTCTAAGAAGAGCCCCAGATCTGGAGCCAGCGATTAGAGCAAGATTAGGTGATGAAGGTTATTCCGAGGTAGTCAAACCTGGGTTTGGCCCAAACAATTAGAAATGGCCTAGCTTAAGCCCCATCGGCTGCTAGTAAACGAACCTCTGCTCGCTGCAAAGCCTTAGCGGCTTCTTCGTTTGCGCTGTCCCCTGCAAGAAGCTCATTGGCTCGGTCTAGGGCGTTTTTAGCTCGGTCGGTATCGATATCCTCAGCAAGCTCTGCTACNTCGGATAGCAANGCAACATGATTATCTGAAACTTCAACAAATCCNCTGTGAACTGCGATGCGNTGAACTCCTCCATCGCTTAANGCTATTCGGATCACNGAGGAAACAAGATTNCCCACGAATGGGACATGCCCAGGTTGAAATCCGATTTCGCCGTCAGTTGTTCGAGCTATAACTAATTCAGCTTCTCCTTCATAAACTACGCGTTCTGGAGAAACTAATTCAACGCGCAATGTCATGTGGGCCCCTTGCACAGGTAAAACATATTTTCATTATGAACTAGCCTCTAATTCAGCTGCTTTTCGCTCAACCTCTTCTGCGCCACCAACCATNTAGAAGGCNTGTTCTGGGACATGATCGAGATCACCTTGTACCAGAGCCTCAAANGAGGAAATGGTATCTTCGATGCNAGTNAAGACTCCGGGTTGGCCNGTAAAGATCTCGGCGACAAACATCGGCTGCGATAAGAATCTTTCGACTTTTCTNGCTCTGTCAACTGTTACTCNGTCTTCTTCTGANAATTCATCGAGGCCGAGAATAGCAATGATGTCTTGNAGNTCTTTATAACGCTGGAGNATTTCCTGNACTCGTCTNGCCACAGCATAGTGGCGATCACCGACAACCTCTGGGGAGAGAATAGTTGAAGTGGAAGCTAGCGGNTCAACAGCTGGATAGATTCCAAGCGATGCAATATCTCTGCTTAATTCCGTGGTTCCATCAAAGTGNGTAAAGGACGTGAATGGGGCAGGGTCTGTNTAGTCATCNGCTGGAACATAAACTGCTTGAAGNGAAGTAATCGATTTTCCTCTTGTNGACGTNATACGTTCTTGGAGCTCACCCATTTCATCAGCAAGTGTAGGTTGGTACCCAACNGCCGAAGGCATTCGTCCAAGNAGAGTNGATACTTCTGAGCCAGCTTGAACGAAACGGAATATATTATCGATAAACAAGAGGACATCTTGATTTTGGACATCGCGAAAATACTCGGCCATGGTNACTCCTGCCAAAGCTATTCGGAGGCGAACTCCAGGNGGCTCATCCATTTGGCCAAAGACCAATGCGGCTTTATCTAGAACTCCGGATTCTTCCATTTCTAGGAATAGGTCCGTTCCTTCTCTTGTCCTCTCGCCNACTCCAGCAAAAACGGAAACNCCACCNTGTTGCGTTGCAACTCGGTTAATCATCTCGGTGATGAGAACTGTCTTCCCAACTCCCGCTCCACCGAATAGACCAATNTTACCGCCTTCTTTATATGGTGTTAGAAGGTCGATTACCTTGATACCNGTCTCNAACATTTTTGCTGAGGGTTCCAGACTGTCAAAACTTGGGGCAGGTCGGTGGATTTCCCATTTCTCNTCGATTTCTAGTGTTGAAGCATCNACGTCAAGNGGTTCTCCAATCACATTCCACACATGCCCTAGAGTTACATCACCAACAGGAACTTCTATACCAGACCCTGTATTTCGAACAGCTGTTCCTCGAGTTAGCCCATCTGTTGGCTTCAAAGACACAGCTCGGACTCTGCTATCACCAATTTGTTGAGCTACTTCAGCCATAACTGTTGTGGTTTCACCGTCGACGATAACCTCGAAGGCCAAAGCTGTATTTATCTCTGGAAGNGCANCTTGAGGAAACTCAACGTCAATCACAGGCCCTGCGATTGAAACTACTCTTCCCTCTTTAAGGGTTGTGTTTGATTCGGTTACTGTCATATCTGCTCCTAGCAAGATTCGAATTGGTTATGAAAGAATTGGTGTTTCGTCTATTAGTTCTGGGGGGGATTCTTGATCGTCGCCATCATCTAGAGCTTCTGCACCACCGACAATTTCCATAATTTCAGTCGTGATAGCGTCTTGCCTGGCACGGTTCAATGCCCGACTAAGTTTGGTGATCAGTTCCTCAGCGTTATCAGTTGCCGCTTTCATTGCTCTTTGTCGATTCGCATGTTCAGAAGCTGAGGCATCTAGTAGCGCTGAATATAGGCGTGACTCCACATACCTTGGTAGAAGGGAAGAAAGTACCCCTTCTGGAGAAGGTTCAAATTCAAAGAGCGCATGGGCCTCCGAGTCGCCGCCACCTTCTGAAGCGACCGTTTCCATTGACTCAAGGGGCAAGAAACGGCGGACAGCTACTCTTTGGGTTCCCATCGATATAAATTCCTGATAAGCCAAAATAACTTGATCAACGTCAGCATTTACAAAGATCTCTCGAACTTTTGTGGCTATTGACCGTGCATCTTCATAGAGGGGCGCATCAGTCATATCTGTGAAGGATGCTTCAATCTTNTAATTNCGAAANNTGAAATAGTCAATTGCTTTTTTCCCTACAAGAATTAATTTGTAATTTTTTCCTTCGGTCTGGGCTGCCATAATTTCGCGNTCNGCTGCNCGNATAACTGCGCTATTNTATGCGCCGGCTAAACCGCGATCAGAGGTAATAACGACGAACCCGATCGAGTCAATTTTTTCTGCTACTCGCAGAAGTGGGTCGTCAGCGCCAACGCCACCCGCAGCTAAATCCTCGATTACTCCAGTCATTTTTATGGAGTAGGGCCGCGCAGCATTGGCGCGTTGCATTGCTTTAACCACACGGGTAGCAGCTATGAGTTCCATAGCTCTGGTGATCTGTTTGGTCGATTGGACCGAATTGATCCGCCGTCTGAGAACTCTCTCTTGGCCGCCCGGCATGGTTAACTTTCGCTGTCTTCGCCCCGAGCTATATCGACCTCGGGAAGGGTTGTTTCTGAATCGACGGTTTCGGTTTCTGCATCAGGTTGTTCTTGAGCTTCCACGTTTACTCCAGATGACCCTTCAGATCCTTCAAAGCCTTCGGAGTAGCCTCGGAGAATTTGTTCCAGGGCATCTTCATCTACTGTTCCTGAAGAAACTATCTCAGAGAGAAGTCCGGAGTGTTGACTNCGAACAAGATCGAGCAACCCTTCTTCGAAACGTTCTACATCTTCGACTGCAATTCCATCAAGGTATCCTCGCGTACCAGCGAATAGGGAGACTACTTGCTCTTCAACTTTCATTGGCGAGTTNATTCCCTGTTTGAGTAGTTCTGTGAGGCGGTAACCTCGATCAAGTTGAGCCTGCGATACAGCATCAAGGTCGGANCCGAAGGCAGCGAAAGACTCGAGTTCTCTGAACTGTTGTAGATCTGATTTGAGCGTACCGACTGCGGTCTTCATTGCTTTAATTTGGGCTGCAGAACCAACACGTGAAACAGAAATACCCACATCCACGGCAGGTCTGATACCCGATTTAAAGAGGTCGTCTTGGAGNAAGATCTGCCCATCAGTGATCGAAATTACATTGGTTGGTATGTATGCGGACACGTCACCAGCNTTTGTTTCAATCACTGGAAGAGCGGTGAGGCTTCCTGCGCCAAGGTCATCACTGAGCTTTGCTGCNCGTTCTAGAAGTCTGCTATGCAGGTAAAATACGTCTCCGGGATAAGCTTCTCGCCCTGGNGGNCTTCTAAGGAGAAGNGCCATNTGNCGGTATGCTTCTGCCTGCTTAGATAGATCGTCGTAAACGACAAGGGCGTGCTCTCCGTTGTCCATCCATTGTTGCCCTATTGCGCAGCCTGCGAAAGGCGCTAGGTATTTGAATGGAGCTGGGTCAGATGCGGGAGCCACTACGACTACCGTGTAGTCGAGTGCCCCGAATTCTTCTAATGTTGCTACTGTTTGTGCCACTGTCGATGCTTTTTGGCCTATTGCAACGTATATACATTTTACGCCGAGGCCTTTTTGGTTGATTATGGTGTCAACGGCGATTGTGGTTTTCCCTGTCTTTCGGTCACCAATAATCAATTCGCGCTGACCCCTTCCGATCGGAATCAGTGAGTCAATTGCCTTAATGCCTGTTTGCATAGGTTCGTGGACTGGTTTACGACCAGTTATACCGGGTGCTTGGACTTCCATTCGGCGAGATTGAGCTCCGGAAATCGCCCCTTTACCATCGATGGCCTCTCCGAGAGCGTTTACTACCCTGCCGAGCATGGAGTCGCCTACTGGCATCGAAAGAATTTCACCAGTAGAACGTACTGATTGTCCTTCTTCAATACCTGTAGCATCCCCTAAGATAACAGCACCTATTGTGTCCTCATCTAAGTTAAGAGCGAGACCGATAATGCCCCCGTCAAATTGAAGCATCTCATTTACGGCCGCATTCGGGAGTCCGGATATGCGCGCGATGCCGTCTCCGACTTCAACGACGCGTCCTACTTGTCCGGATGCAACTTCCGGTTCAAAACCTTCAAGGTTTTCACGGATTGCTGATGCTATATCTTCTGTATTTATTGTGAGCTCTGCCATATTTAAAATGCCTCTCGGAGCTGCTTGAGCCTTGTACGTACGGTTCCATCTATTACTTCATCTTCTATTTGAACTAATAGACCTCCCATCACTGATTCATCAATGATGACTTTGATTTCCACTTCCTTTCCAGTCGCTGACTGGAGTGAAGAAGCTAGCCTTACCTGTTGGTCCTCGGTTAATTCAATTACGGAATAAACCTCAGCCACGGCTTTAGCTCGAGAAGCAGCACCTAATGCCACTACCTCGTCGGCGATACGCTGGATATCGCCTCCCCTTCCAGCAGCTACGATCATCGAAATGACCGCTGTTGTCGCTGCTGTTGCCTGACCACCGATTAGATCTTCAACGATCTGTTGTCGGCGGGCGGCAGGGATTTTGGAATCACTAAGAGTGCGTCGAAGGTCATCTGAACCTTCTNCAGCACGGGCGAAGCGAAANAGTTCATCTTCNACTTCTAATCCTCCGCTCTCAGCAGATGCTACTGCNAGCACTGCTTCGGCATATTTGGTGATTCGATCTTCTGACATCAGTACCTCATCCGTNCTTANTCTGAACCGACTTGGTCGATGTANTTTTCTATTAGCCGNGTCTGAGCTTCTGCATCGAGATTCGCCTCAACNACTCTTTCAGCAGCACCCACTACGATGTCAGCTACCTCNGCTTGAAGNTCACTCATAGCTCGCTCACGAGCTNCTTCAAGATCCGCAGCTGCTTGGCTTCGCATNTCAGCTATATCNGATTCGGCTCGTTNTTGAAGATCGGAGCGTAANCNNTCNGCTTGNTGNCGNGCTTCATCGATAATCCGNGANGCCTCNGATTTCGCGTCAGCTAATTCNGCNTCATACTGTGTTTTGACNGCCTGAGCATCAGATTTTGCCTGATCTGCTTGGTCAAGGTCGGATGCAATTTTCTCAGAGCGCTCATTCATGATTCTCTTAACGGCTGGGAAACCTTTCCACATCATTAGACCAAGAAGCACAAGAAATGCTCCACCACCCCATATGACTTCCTTCAATTCAGGCATAATATAGCTNGGTGCCTCTTTNCANTTTTTCTTTATATCTTTGAGAAGCTCTTCATCGTGGAGCGCAGCATGGTCACCATCGTGTCCGTCAGCATGATCACCACTATGGCTATCACTATGATCACCACCGAGGTATCCTTTTTCTTCTAGCCACTCCGTTAGAATACACTCTTCCGCGCTCGCTCCAGCTGCGGATGCCGAACCGGCCATCCCAAATGTCAGGAGGAGAGCTCCGAGTATCGAAGCTACAAATATTCGTTTTTTCATGGGTCTCCTATGGAAGCAAGAGGATAAATACAACGAATCCAATTAGGGCGAGTGCCTCGGTAAAGGCAATCCCTAAGAACATCGTTGTCCGAGCGGTTCCAGCAGACTCTGGTTGGCGGGTCATTGCATCAATCGCTGCTGCGACGACAACGCCGATACCAACTCCTGGTCCGATGGCCGCTAGGCCGTAGCCCAAACCAGCACCGATGGCTTTAAGGCCTTCAGTGTTATCTGTTACCGCTTGGGCGAGGATACTGTATGTTGTTGCTAAAAGGCTGAGCACTTTTACTCCTAGTGTTCGGGGTGTATGGCACCGCCCATGTATACGGCGGTGAGAATGGTAAAGATGAAGGCTTGGAGAAATGATACAACAATTTCAAAAGCCGTCATAATAACCAGCATGGCAGCTGGTGCGATAGCACCAACGTAAGTACTGTCCCACAGCGTAGCTGAGAGAACAGCGAATGTAACGAGAAGGAGGTGGCCGGCAACCATGTTGGCCCACAACCGAATCGCTAAAGAAAGAGGTCGGATAATAAATACCGAGAAGAACTCTATAGGCGTCACAATGAGGTACAAGGCTTTGGGGACACCTGGAGGGAAGAGACTGTTTTTCATATAGCCGAAGAAACCTTGATTCTTCACTCCCAAATAGTTGTAGATCACCCAAACCATTAATGACAAGGCAAGAGGAACTGACATCTTGGCATTAGCGGGGAATTGGATGAACGGTACTACTTCAAAAATATTTGAGAAGAAGATAAAGAAGAACATTGTTGTTAGGAACGGGACATACTTNTTTCCNTCCGCGCCCATTGTCTGCATGACGATNCTGTCTTCGACGAAGTTAATGCCNCCTTCGGCAACATGAGACATGCCNCTAGGGACAAGACTTTTCTTTGAACCCGCTGTGAGGAACACCCAAAGGGTTAGGACTAGGGCAGCTAAATAAATCAGTACTGTTTTATTCATTGCTAACGGAGTTCCCTGAAAAGCAAAGTCAGGCCAATAGAAGAGCTGACTAACTTCAGGAAATTTCAGCGCAAGGATGTTCACTTGTTTTTACCCCTTCCCTTTGTTTTCGCCTGTACGGGTTCCCACACCGGGTTTTAAGCCCGGATAAGCAAGCGTTGCAGAAATATAGCGCGTTTCCCAAATCAAAAGGGCTAAATGTGAAAAAATTAGTAAAGCGCCGAATGGGATGACCTCAAACCAATTTTCATTTCGTATAGGTAACACCGCTGCGGTGAGGATTCCCATTCGGATGACAAAGCCTGCTAGCACTGCGCCCATGAGAACCTGTGGGGAGATTTTTACTGCCCAGTCGATGATCCAAGCGCCCATAAGAAAGTTGACGAGTACCAACCCAAGGCCAATTCCGCCGCATGCCAGTCCATTGACGCCCCAGAAAATAAGGCAAAGCGCAAGAAGAATAGGTGAGATCATTAACCCTCTTCGGAAGAGGTCTACTGCGATCTCACGTTCAGGAGTTTGGTGTTCCCCTCCGGCCCCAAGCGAAATTTCACTCACTGGTCTTTCCTTTTGCATTTGGTAAATTCGCTTCCAGCTCTTTCATACGTTCAGTGTAGGTGTACCAAAGTTTCCAAATCTCATACACACCAACAGCCCCTCCAAGTATGAAAACAAAAAGCGGGCCGACTCCCGTCCATCGATCGATGAGGTATCCCAGAAAAGCAAAGGCCGCTGGAGTCAACACGAGCTCAAACGCTGCCGTTACCCCATCCTCTGCATCTGCTAAAGCTTTGATTGGATTTGCCACAGTTGTAAGGCCCTCGTTTATTTCTATTTGTTGCTAACCAAACTTCGATGGGAGCAACTGCCTCGAGTCAATCTACCACTAGTGTGGAATTCTTTGCCATTGAAGCGGATCAATATCTAGATGATTTTCTTCATGGATTAGGACATGTTTCCTTTTCTATCCACATAGCTATTAGCATTCAGCGACTGGCCAAAGTGTTTCGTGAAGGAATACACTTTTACACATCACGGGAGTTCATATGGAAAGCGAAGAAAAAATATCAGACGTTTCAACTGCTTTCAATAAAGCATTAGACGTGATTAGTACTAGCGAACCTACTGTCGCAGAGCACATCCGCGGAGAGTTAGGCAACCAAAGAAGTCAGTTGAAGTTAATTGCTTCTGAAAATTACGCTTCTCCTGCTGTTCTCCTGGCAATGGGTAATTGGTTCAGCGACAAATACGCCGAAGGGACGCCTGGCCATAGGTTCTATGCAGGTTGTGAGTACGTCGATAAGGTTGAAACACTTGCTAGCGACCATGCGAAAGAATTATTTAACGCTAACTACGCATATGTTCAACCTCACTCTGGTATCGATGCGAACCTAGTTGCGTTTTGGTCCATTCTTGCTCACCGAATTGAGGCTCCTTTTCTTGCTTCACATAATAAAAGGCATGTCAACGATCTGACTGATTCAGACTGGGAAACTCTACGGACATCTTTCGGCAACCAACGAATGATCGGAATGTCTTTGGATGCTGGGGGCCACTTAACGCACGGATTCCGCCCGAAC
>PAEG01000008.1 GCA_002703045.1 Acidimicrobiaceae bacterium | reverse complement strand
AAAGATGGAAGAGCCCAGTCATCTGATATTTCGTTTACTTTGAAAGAACGAAAATTCTGTATCTCAGCGACAGCATCAAGAGCGAAGACCATAAACCTCTTAAGAGATAACAGAGCTGTCCTCCACATCACATCTCCTGAAACCTGGTCGTATATTTCTTTCGATGGAATTGTTGAAGTTACCGCAACCGCTCAAGAGCTGAATGATGACATTAATCAGGAGTTATCCGATATTTATCGACGGGTTCTCGGACAAGAACACCCCGATTGGGACGAATTCCAGCAGGCGATGATAGAGGACCAGCGGTTAGTACTCCGATTTGTTCCCCTGCATGCGGTAGGGATGCTGAATTGACTATGGATCTAACCAAACACCATCAAGAACTAAACGAACTAGGATTCACGATCGTTGAAAATATCATTGACCTGAATTTTATTGAAGAATTAATCGCTGATGTAGCTCGTCTAGAACAGAACTTAAACCGAAGTCCTGACAACAACAGATTCGAAGGAAACAAGACCACCCGAACGTACAACCTTCTCGCCCATGGAGAAATCTGGCAAAAGATACCCGTACAGCCTCAGGTATTAGAACTCATCGAAGGTGTTCTAGGGGAACAATGCTTGGTCTCATCTCTCGCATCTATTAGCCTTGCTCCCGGAGAGACAGCACAAGTAATTCATGCCGATGACCAAGTTCAACCCCTAGAAAAGCCTCATATAGCAACTGTTTGTAACTCAATGTGGGCCCTTACGGACTTTACCGAGGAAAACGGGGCTACACGCGTAGTTCCAGGAAGCCATCGTTGGCAGAATCCAGATTATTTTGGTGACCAAAGCGATATTGAAAGCATTCCTGCAGAAATGTCCAAAGGGTCTGTCCTTGTATGGCACGGAAGCACCTGGCATGGTGGAGGGGCAAATACTNCGAAAGATGAAGTTCGAATAGGCGTCGCAATGAATTACTGCGCTGGCTTNATTCGGCAACAGGAGAATCAGCAACTCGGATTGCCGCCAGAAATAGTTGCTACCTTTTCTCCAGAACTTCGACAGCTATGCGGATTCGGAATGTATAGAGGNCTTACTGGAAATATAGANAAACATAGCCCTGCCCATCTACTTTATGGCGACCCNATAGAAACTCAGCTTTGGGATTACGACCCGATAAACCACGATTAAAGAGAGGCAATAAGACTTTATGGAAACGATCACCCCATTCACAATTGATATAACCGATCAGCAGATTGAGGACCTTCAGAAAAGGATAGAACTCACCAGATGGCCCGAAAAAGAATGCGTTGATGACTGGACACAAGGTATACCGCTTTCATATNCAAAGGAGCTAGCAGATTACTGGGNGAATGAATACGACTGGCGGCAGAGCGAAACACAGTTAAATCGGTTCACCCAATTCATCACGAATATTAACGATCTTGATATTCACTTTGTTCATCAGCGTTCACCTCACGAGAACGCTATGCCACTCCTCATAACACACGGATGGCCCGGGTCTATTGTCGAATTTCATAAAGTCATTGAACCACTTACNNATCCAACGTCNTTTGGAGGAAAGGCCGAAGATGCGTTCCATGTCGTCTGCCCAACTCTTCCNGGNTATGGATTCTCAGGAAAGCCAACNAAGACNGGATGGGGAGTAGAGAAAATAGCTGCAACTTGGGACGATCTGATGGTCCGGCTCGGGTATGAANCCTATGGAGCGCAAGGAGGGGACTGGGGNGCAGCAGTCACCACACAGATTGGNAGAAATGTTGGNCACTGCGAAGGTATCCATTTGAATATGCCNATAGGTAGACCAACTCCNGAAGCCCTTCAGAATCCCTCTGAAGACGATAGTCACGCCCTTGAACGATTGACCTACTATCAGGAATGGGATTCTGGTTACTCAACACAGCAAAGAACTCGACCACAAACTTTGGGTTACGGGCTAGTNGATTCACCNNTAGGGCAGATGNNTTGGATAATTGAGAAATTTTGGAGTTGGATGGATTGCGATGATCACCCAGAGAATNTNTTAACAAAAGACGAACTANTGGACAACGTAATGATNTATTGGTTAACTGCNTCNGGAGCTTCATCCGCAAGGTTGTATTGGGAAAGTTTTGGAGGAAGCTTTGGAGGTGGAGAAAAAGTTGAGATACCAACTGGTGTCGCCTCATTTCCAGAGGAGATACTNCAATCTCCAAGGACATGGTGTGAAGGAAGTTATAACATCACCCATTGGACACGGATGCCCAAAGGAGGGCATTTNGGAGCATTTGAGCAGCCNGANTTATTCGTCGAAGACGTAAGAAAATTCTTCGCGTCAATCCGGTAGGTCAGNGATAAGNAANTNGCTTAGGCTGTTTCCTTTAGCCCAAGGAGGTCTATCATNTCGTCTCTTTCTGGACCCAGNGGAGGAGGCNCAGGACGTTCTCCACGNTTNTCCCACATTTCTAGAACATCAGCCATTATTTCTGGCTCATTGAGGCTTTTAGGTGGGGCNAGCAGATTCATCATCCGCATAAAAGCGCGCCAAACTTTGGCAGAAGTTTGTGTAGCTGGGAGTAAGCCATTCTGAAGAATTGACTTCCNAGTNGCTCCTTCGCTTGGAACNCCATTTTCAAGCTCGCGATTGCTCCGATCTGAATCAACCGATGCCTGATACCAAGGAAGAATATGCTCATCAATATCTTGCGCAAAAACTTCCGCCTGAGACAGAAAATCATTTCGATTGTGTTCAATTGCTTTCGTAAGGAGATGGGCTTGCCAAAATCCTGTCGAGCACCCTCTCCCATATAAAGGATTTGTACAAATAAGCGCATCCCCAATCATATGAAATCCTTTTATGATGGCACCGCTTTCGCCTATTAAGGACCTTCGTCGGTTTAGTAGGCCAGCCATTGAATGGACTTGAGTGATTGGATCAGCNCCCAAGGTTACCCATTTCGANGCGGCNGGGATCTCTCTAACTACATGATCAAAGACTTCCGGATCCCGAACTCCCCAAAATGTTTTGTCTTTATCAGAAGTTGCTAAAGTGATCGAAAAAGTTCGATTATCACCCCAAAAAACTCCATATTTCAAATAACCGAGATCTCCGGCGATGAGTCGATCGCTAACAGGCAACTCCTGATCTTCTCCGACTCGAAAAAAACGTGAATAGTAAACAATGCCGGTATCTTCCACCTCTTCGGGTACTTCAATTCCAATAGCATTTAACCACTCAGGCGCCTGAGATCTTCGCCCATTTGCAGCGATAACTAGATCAAAGAATTCTGAGCCTCCATGGTCAAAAACTAAACCNTGTACTTCTGGAANGTCGCCTTCAGTTACTACAAGCCCACTGACNCTTTCACCTGTTCTGATCACGACATCTGAGTCACTCATCACAATTTGGCGAAGAACCCATTCAAAGGTTGTTCNTCGAGCTGCGATCATAAAAAGGTCCTTGTCTTCAGGGTCCGGACAAAAATCATCAAGAGTGTCGGGCATATGTTGCGCCAAATCTATTTCAGTCGCGCCGACATCAAGGAGCATTTTAAGAACTTCAGGATGAAAATCTCTAAGAAGGTTATGGAGTCTTCCCAAAAGGGCATGAGAATGTCGAACTTGTGGAGCGCCTCGACGATTCCAATTAAAAGCTTCTTCAGGTGAGGCCGGCATAGGGGTTGAATCACTCTCGAATACCGTAACCTGAAAACCGATTTTCGATAAAGAAAGAGCGGCAGCTAGTCCTGTTACTCCTCCGCCAATGATCCCAACATGTCCCATATTTTTACTTTCCTGCATCAAATCGTGGACATTCCATCGATCATCCTATGCCTGATCATATTCAATCAGGACTTCTATAGGAGACCTAGTACCGTTTTTCATAATAAATGCAGTACTAGCACCATCAGCTAAACGAGGATTTTTCATTTTTTCACTTAACAAAGTTGAACCCATAACAGCTTCGAGCCTTGCCATTTCGTATCCCAAACAGAAATGCTTCCCTAATCCNAATCCAAGATGCCCGNATCGCCCNTCATCACCGTGATGGCCCATCTTGCGTTCCTTACTTAAATGCAGGTCCTCGCGTTCGATGTTGAAGGATCTTGGATTTGCAAATATTGTTTCGTCACTATTTGCCGACGCTAATTGGATATAGACGGCTTGATTTGAAGGAATTGTGACACCACTGAAAGTAACTTCATTTATTGAATATCTCAGCTGGCCAGGTACGGGGGGAGAGTGCCGCATCATTTCAGAAAAGGCTGCATCAAAAAGCTCATGGTCATCTAAAACTGCCTCAAGTTGGTCGGGATTTAACAGAAGTTGAGTCCACATATTCGCAATTCCTTTATCCGTGGTCTCACCTCCAGCAACCAGAAGAAGAGAAATGAATGCTTGAATCTCAGTCAAAGTTAACTTCTGTCCTTCAGCTTCGGCATGGACAATCTTTGAAATTAAATCATTAACAGGGCATGATTTTCTATCCTCAATGATCGGAGCAACATAATCAGCTAGCTCTTCATGAGCTAAAACTCCAAGATTTTGCTTTTCGGAACTGAATTGGCTTTCGAGAAGATCCTTTACAGATAAGCCGGCCATCATAGTCGTATACCACTCATGAAATCGGTCATGATCGCTTTGGTCCATCCCTAACATGTCAACGATCACGTTTACAGGAAGCCGAGTCGTAAATGCATTAACGAGATCAACGACACCGGAGTCAGGGAAGTTGTCGATTAAGTTACGGGCATTCCGGTCAATTGCTTCGTAGTAAGGTTCAAAACGTTTCCCTACAAACTCTGGAGCAACGATTCTTCTTTGGACCACATGTTCATGGCCATCCTTATCAAGCATTGTGGGTCCAAAAACGACACCTAGTGTTTTTGAATACAACTGATTTGAGAAGTCCGTATGATTTGAAAAGGCATCGACACAATCCTCGTAGCGGGTAAGTAGCCAAGCATTTAACCTTTTGTCATAAAAAACTGGTGCTTCATGGCGCATACGTTCCCATAGGGGATACGGATCGGCGTAATGCTCTTCACTGTAGAGAAGGTCATCTATGCTATGTGATTCGCCCATACCAAAAACATACATTACCCAAGATCTTTAATGAATTTTTCGAGAACGAAACTAGTATTACCGCAGGTCAGAAGAGTTAGGATGAACTTTTTTTATGTTCAGGCCGAATAGTTACAGATCTACAGCTGAAACACAGTACCCTTACCACCAAGATGGCTGATTACACAATGGAACAACGAATCGAAGAACTCGAGCGTCGGAAACAAGAAGCTTTACACGCTGGTACAGAGCGATCGATAGAACGGCAGCAGGAGAAAGGGAAACTTCTCGCTCGAGAACGAATAGATTATCTTCTCGATCCAGGTTCATTCAATGAGCTTGACATGCTTGCCCGGCACCGAGCGCACGAAGCTGGTCTGGAAACGAGACCATATACAGATGGCGTTATTACTGGCTGGGGAACTATTGATGGCCGCCAAGTTTTTGTTTTTAGTCAAGACTTTACGGTGATGGGTGGTGCACTTGGTGAAGTCTTTGCCGAAAAAATCCATAAGGTAATGGATCTCGCCTTATCAACTGGGGCCCCCATGATTGGTCTTAATGATGGAGCTGGAGCGCGTATACAAGAAGGAGTGGTCAGTCTTGATAGCTACGGAGGTATCTTTCACAGAAATGTACAATCTTCCGGAGTAATTCCTCAGATAAGCGTTATTTTAGGTCCCTGTGCTGGAGGGGCCGTTTATAGTCCAGCAATGACAGATTTTATTTTCATGGTCAGAGAGAAATCTCACATGTTTATCACGGGGCCAGATGTGGTTAAAACAGTCACAGGAGAAGAAGTTACCCTTGAAGAGCTTGGTGGCGCGACCAGCCATGCAAGCAAATCAGGTGTCGCTACCTTTGTGAATGAAAGCGAAGAAGAAATTCTTGATGCCGTTAAAACACTTCTATCTTTTCTCCCTTCAAACAATATGGAGAGCCCACCAACTTTTGAATCAACTGATGATCCAGAAAGGTTGTGCCCTGAACTATCAGAGATTATGCCGGAGAGCCCAAATCAGCCCTACGACATGCGTCAGATTATTGAATCTATTCTCGATGACGGAAACTTTATGGAATACTTCCCTTCTTGGGCGCAAAGTATCGTATGCGGATTTGGACACCTTGATGGAAAAGTAGTTGGTGTTGTTGGAAATCAACCCTTGGTTCTCGCAGGGGTACTTGATATTGAATCTTCATCTAAAGCCGCGAGATTTGTTAGAACTTGCGATGCCTTTAACATTCCTCTTCTCACGCTAGTTGACGTTCCCGGATTCTTACCGGGTGTCGATCAGGAATACGGAGGAATTATTCGTCATGGTGCGAAACTCCTCTANGCATATTGCGAAGCTACTGTCCCAAGAATTCAAGTCATTGCTCGCAAAGCCTATGGAGGAGCCTATGTTGTTATGGATTCAAAATCCGTAGGTTCAGATATTTCATTTGCTTGGCCNACAGCTGANCTTGCTGTGATGGGACCACAGGGAGCAGTCGAAATTATTCACCGCAGAGAAATCCAATCTGCTGCCGATCCGGAACAACGGAAAAACGAACTCGTAGATGATTACACTGAACGTTTCGCTAACCCGTACATCGCTGCAGAACGGGGTTACATTGATGACGTAATTAACCCTGCNGACACCCGTAAGAAAGTGATNGCTGGTTTTGCAGCTCTNCAGAAGAAACGTGAAGAACTACCCCAGCGAAAACACGGAGTNATACCCCTATAGGAAGACAATGTCCGAGGAACCACAAATACGAACAATTATTCGTCCNGAACCAACAGAATCAGAAAGACAGGCNATANTTTCTGCCATGCANCAGCTATGGCCAAAAGAACCTGNTAAAGAATTGTCAACGAAATGGCGATTTAGTGGACGTTGGTGGTCAAAACAAACAGATTGGTAGATGACTAAAACACNCGCAATGATGAGAGATTATTTGTCACAAATAGAGCAAACAATCGCTGCTACCAGCGGGCGCTGTCTATTATTAGGTCCTAGAGAAAATATTGATGCGAATTTACCAGCATCTGTAACTAGCGTCACCGAATGGCACCAGTATCCCGAAATTGATGGAGTATTTGACACTCTCTTATCAATCGAAAACCTAGCTAGCTCACAAGACATAAGTAATATGCTGCAGTCACTTCTTTTGTTTACACATTCTGAGTCGCTACTGTTATTTTGCGATCAAACTGCAACGCCCACCAAAAACGCTCATCCGAGCCGAAAAGATATCACTGGATCAATGTGGAGTAATGGCTGGACAGTGATCAAATGCGATAGGAACACGATAGGAAATGGAAGACGACCTAGCACCTATGTGTCTGGAATAGCACGCCCAAAACGTTACCCAAATCAATAAAAATTCATGTTTGTGACAGATTCCCTGCGTAAATATCACACCAATGGCACAAGGTGCGACTACCGTAAAAACTTGTGAGTTTAATAGTTCAAAAATTTGGTGGAACTTCCGTCGCAAATGCTGACAGGATGCGCGAAGTCGCAGATCATGTAAAGCGGACACGCGATCACGGTGATGATGTTGTTCTCGTCGTAAGCGCAATGGGAAAAGAGACTGATGAATTACTTCGATTAGCCAGAGAAGTATCAAACACGCGTCCAGCGCGCGAAATGGACATGTTAATCACTGGAGGAGAAAGAAAAAGTATTGCACTGATGTGCATGGCTCTCCACGATATGGGAGTTCCCGCTGACTCTTTCACTGGAAGTCAAGCAGGATTCCTAACAGATACCAATCACCAAAATGCAAAGATTCTCACTATAAACCCGCAACGTATTCATGAAACTCTGTCCGCAGGGCGAGTAGCAGTTGTAGCAGGATCCCAAGGGGTTTCAACCGATCACAACGTCACATTTTTAGGTCGCGGCGGTTCAGATACCACTGCAGTTGCCCTTGCACATGGACTCGGTGCCGATGCCTGCGAGCTTTACACCGATGTGTCCGGTGTTTTCACCACTGACCCGCGAGTTTGCGCAGACGCAAGAAAGATACTTAACATAAGCTTCGACGAATTACTGGAAATGACAGCAGTAGGATGCCCAAAGCCAGCAATGCGATCGGTCGAAGTAGCAAGATCATATGATGTTCCGTTACACGTGCGATCAGCTTTTACCTGGGAATCAGGAACATGGGTTTCAAAGGAGGAACCAAACATGGAAAAACCAATTATCTCGGCAGTTGTGCCCGATACTTCACAATCCAAAGTCACCGTACATGGAGTACCCGACAAACCAGGTATAGCAGCATCACTCTTTCGACCACTAGCGGATAGAGATGTGAATGTTGACATGATCGTTCAAAACACATCTGATGAAGGAGTAACCAACATCTCCTTCACAGTTCCCTCTGAACAACTTGAAATTGGAAAGGAAATAACCTCTCAAGCAGCAACAGTGATCGGTGCGCAAGGTGTCGATACGGACAACACTATTGGCAGAGTCTCTGTCGTTGGAGCAGGAATGGCAAGTAACCCCGGCGTCGCAGCTACCATTTTCGAAACTCTCTCCAACAACAGCATAAATATAGGAATGATCTCTACTTCAGCCATTCGAGTGTCATGTGTGGTCGCAAGAGAAGATGTTGAACGTGCTACCGTAGCGCTCCATGAGGCGTTCGAATTAGATAAAGGCTGAGGCCCATCATTGAACGAACTTCACAAAGTTCCCTCCATGTAACCTGGGTAGGAAACAACGCAGCTTTTTGGGGTTGGCAGCAAGATACCGCTATACCCAGTAGTAGCCTTCGTCGCCTCGCAGCGGCATTTCTAGGAAATCAGTGGTCTACCCGTGATGCAAGAGCTGACACCATCGATATAGAAATCCCAGGACATGGTAATACTTCAGTAGTAGGTCTAATGGCAGATCCGTCCGAGGTAGTGCACCTTCTCGCATCCAAATACCCAACAAGCCGCTGGTCTCCATCGCTACGNTGGNTACACGAAGCTGTAGAACTTAGTATCGACCTGATCGTAAATGGTTATGTCCTTCCAGAACTTGAAATTGANGGCCTCCACTGGAAAGCCTCATGGGACTGCATCAATAACCCAGTCGTAGCAGAACAAATCGAACAACTCGAGAAATCTAAACCACCGGTAATCACACCCACAAAATCAGCCTCAACTTATTCAATCGTCCATCATCTCACAGATGCTGGATGTCGAACTGGTCTAAAGTATTCAGGCTGGAAACCAACATTTCCTCGATCACGAAAATCATCAGTAACTGCCTTACGAAGATTTATGGGAGGACTATACGACCCAATAGGCAACATAGAAGCAGACACAGAACAACACGAGATAACTTTTTTAAAAATCAGTTCAGATCTAGGACATGTAAAAGCGTGTCTTGAAGGAACGCCTTCGATTAAGTGCAGAGGCCGGCTCATACCAGGAAACGATGAGGAACTTTGGGGTTTAGAGTTTGAAGCCTACTCAACCGAAGACCCCTCGGCAGTTGTTTTATGGAATGAATGCTGGGAAGAAACACCTACAGCCCAACAAATAACTAACGGAAAATCTATAGAACCGCTGCGACAGCACATTCTTCAAATCTCCCGACGGCTAGCAAATTCTGTTCCAGGCTTAGACAGACTCGAAACCGAAGCACATACCGGAAAACTAGATCTAAGTTTCCCAGAAGCGTCAATCTTGCTACTTGATGGTTTATATTTATGCGAAATAATTGGAGTACCTATTCTTGTCCCGAAGGGCCTCATACGAAAACAGTTCAAACTCGTAGGTGAAGCAACTCCAAGTGAACGAGGAGGAGTCTCGTCAAACCTAGGGGTAGCGATGGTGGATGTCGATTGGAATATTGTTCTTGGAGATAATCCCCTTAATGAAGAAGACCTAAAAATCCTTGCAGAAGCTAAAACCGGCCTAATTCAACTAAAAGGGGAATGGGTAAATATTGACGCACATCAAGCCCAAACCGCGCTCGAAGTCTTATCTCAAAGGAAACACCAAGCGAATTTACTTTCGCCAGCTGAGCTCCTCCGATTCAGTTCAGAAAAAGACTATGAATACAACAGTGATGAAGACAACCTTGAAATGCTTCTAACTGAAACAACAGCTGCAGAACAATGGATTATTCGACTTTTAGAAGGATTACCCGACGAATCTCTTGAAGAAGCAAGCGAACCTGAATACTTCTCAGGAGATCTTCGCCCATATCAACGAAGAGGACTGGCATGGCTTCAATTCCTCAGCAAACTTGGATTAGGGGGCTGTCTGGCTGATGATATGGGATTAGGGAAGACACCGACCGCGCTTGCCCACATCTTAAGCCGAAACGCAGCGAAACCGACATTAGTAATCTGNCCACTTTCTGTAGTTCACAACTGGGAANCAGAAGCAAAAAAATTNACNCCNAGCCTNAACGTGTTCGTAGCACATGGNGGTGGACGTCCAACAGGACCGNCNTTGATNAACTCCATTCANGAATCCGATATNGTAGTGACCACATACGCNACAGCAACACGTGATATTCACGATTTAGCTCAAGTNCAATGGGATTTACTCATATGNGATGAAGCNCAATTCATAAAAAATCATCACACGAATGCGGCGACAGCTGTTAGGGAAATTCAGGCTCATCAGAAAATAGCGTTAACTGGAACACCGGTTGAAAATAGGCTTTCGGATCTATGGGCAATCCTCGACGCTGTCAACCCAGGGATGCTAGGAGGAATTTCATGGTTCCGAGAGAACTTCGCTACTCCTATCGAAACTCACAATGACCCATCAGCGCTTGAGAACATGCGACGCCTTACTGACCCTTTCATTCTCCGAAGAACGAAAGATGACAAAAGCCTCGTCCCAGATCTACCTGAGAAAATTGAACAGGTCGCTTGGGCGAAATTAACACATGAACAAGCTGCCTTATATAAGGCAGTGCTCGATGACTTTTTGACCGAAGCTTCACAAAGTGAAGGAATGAAACGAAAGGGGTTAATCCTTGCGACCCTGACGAAGTTGAAACAAATCTGCAACCATCCGGCCCAATTCCTTTCAGATGGAAGCAGCATTGCAGGACGATCTGGAAAACTTACCAGACTAGAAGAACTTGTCGATGATATTCTCGCAGCTGATCAACAGCTTCTTATTTTCACTCAATACCGTAAAATGGGTGAGCTATTAGCAGAACATTTATCTGGGATCATTGGCCAACAACCGTCATTCCTTCATGGCGGTGTTCCAAGAGCGAAGCGTGACTCGATGATTTCGTCTTTCCAAGCTGGGACAGATACTCCTATTCTTCTCGTTTCTTTGAAGGCTGGCGGAACCGGGTTGAACTTAACAGCGGCAAGTCGGGTCATCCACTTTGACCGATGGTGGAACCCAGCTGTAGAGGATCAAGCAACAGATAGGGCATGGAGAATAGGTCAGGACCAAACAGTCTTTGTTCACAAACTTGTTTGCCAAGGAACGCTCGAAGAGAAGATTGACCAGCTTCTTACTGACAAAAAAGAGCTAGCTGATAAGAGTGTCGGCGCTGGAGATGACTGGTTTACCAATATGAATACGGATCAACTTCGACAAGTGCTATCTCTTAACGTCGCCGAGGCGGTCGATACATGATTAGGCCACAAACTGAAGCAGGAAAAGCGATGAAAAAACTAGTTTCAGCTCTCGCAGACTACCGAGATCCACTTGGGCCGGGAGTTGGTATTCAGCGACGAGGAGCTGTCCGTGACATGTTTGTCGAACTTGGGAGTGCCTCTTTCGAAGTTGAAGATGGCCGTGAACGCGGCTTTGATGTCACAATTCATGTGAGTCCGGCGAATGAGAATGTCCACAACGCGGTCCGCAATGGAAACTCTCATGAAGCTGTACCGAAAGTGGGAGATGTGCAAATACACCATGTCTGCCCTGAATGGGCGTCACCCTGTAAACATGAAATAGCGGCTCTTCTTGAACTGACCAAAGCTATCGATGACGATCAGAATGTTCTATTAACGTGGCGTGGGATCAACTTATCTGAATCGGAAGCACACATAGANACAGGCGACACCCCCAAGGAACANTGGAGTTCCATACGTCAATTTGATGGAGAGAAAAAGAAAACGATAGAAGCGTTAAGGAATCAACTCTCCNAACANTTTGTCAAACTCGAAGACAACNCTTCTGTAAAATCTCAGCAAACCTCAGAGGAACTNTCAGAATTCTTTACAGGCAGTGAGAACCAGTTAGAAGATCAAGAGAAGAAGAAGATCTCCAAAACTATTCAAGCCCCCCTAAGTGATCTTCCAGAAGATTCTGAACTGAATCTCAGCACATTACTCGAAGAAGCAATGGAAACTATCACGGAATACTGGCTGTCTCGTTAACGGGATTATTTCCACCCGAATGATTGCTAATTCCCCACCATTTCTCGCCTCTAGTGTGTAGCCTCATGAGTATGCATATTGGAATTGTTGGAGCGACTGGTCAAGTTGGTGCTGTTATGAGGGAAATCCTCATTGAACGAAGTTTTCCCATATCGAGTATCAGGCTGTTTGCATCCAAGAGAAGTGCCGGAAAAACAATTCTCTTTGATGATATGGAAGTGACTGTTGAAGATGCAGCAACTGCGAACTGGGAGGGTCTCGATATAGCGCTCTTTTCAGCTGGCGGGGAGCTATCCAAACAACTAGCGCCCACTGTTGTTTCACATGGAGTAACGGTCATAGATAATTCCTCCGCTTGGAGAATGGATCAGGATGTTCCACTCGTAGTGCCCGAAGTTAATGTCCATGCCCTAGAAAATAGGCCGAAGGGCATCATCGCAAACCCTAATTGTACAACTATGGTCGCTATGCCAGTTCTCAAACCATTAGATGCCGAAGCGGGTTTAGACAGAGTAATTTTTTCCTCCTACCAAGCCACTTCAGGGGCAGGATTAGCAGGTGTTGATGAACTAGAGCGCCAAATAGAATTCGCAGGGGATCAAGCTAAAGGATTAACGCATGATGGAAGTGCGCTTTCTTTCCCTGATGCTGAAAACTTTGCTGAAACAATTGCATATAACGTTGTTCCCTTCTGCGGTTCCTTCGTTGATGACGGATTGTATGAAACAAACGAAGAGCAAAAACTTCGGGATGAAAGCAGAAAGATCCTCGAACTTCCCGATTTAACTGTTTCGGCAACTTGCGTGCGTGTTCCCGTCTACACGGGGCACTCGTTGGCAATAACAGCGGGCTTTAACAGCGCAATCACTAAAGAACGCGCTGAGGAAATCCTGAATCAAAGCACTGGAGTTGAGTTAGATGCAATTCCCACCCCACTAAAAACAGCGGGTATAGATTCAACATATGTTGGAAGAATTCGCCCAGACTCGGTTTTTGAAAATGGTCTCAGCTTGTTTCTATCCGGAGATAACTTGCGAAAAGGAGCAGCCTTAAACGCTGTCCAAATCGCAGAAGCCCTAATTTAAATTACTGATTGACTCCTTAATACCTTTCTAAAAATCTCTCTATGGAATGAAGATACTTACGGAGGGGTATCGATATATCGTTGGATTGCTTTTTCGATATCCACACCTACCTGATTAGCGAGAGAAAAAGTCCAAGCCAGAACATCGCCAAATTCATGAACTCGTTCTTCATGATTTCCTTTTCGTATAGCTTGAGCAAGCTCTCCTACCTCTTCAGCCAACCATGCCACACTCATGGCAACGCCNCGCTCTCTATCGCGCTCTCCATATATATCTTCTATATGATCCTGAAATTCCTTAAAATCCATATCACTCCAAGTTGAATTTCCCACCTAAATATTGTTGGGACCCCAGAGAACACAGTAACTCTGTTTGGGTATTGCCGCTATCAGTAGGGCGTAATATTAGAAGCTCTCGTAACTGGGCCGTCAATAATGAGATCAGGTGTCATGTAGTCAACTTGTGAATCTAGTTCACTGAGTTCCAAGCCATTATCTTTAACGAAATTTTTTGTTGTGACCGCCAGTGCATGACAGTCCAATGAACTGAAGTAGCTTCCGCACTTTTTTGTTTCAATAAAAAGCANCGCATCTGCGAACAGNTCANTACGNATTTTTTGACCTGAAGCTCCCTCTAGAAGNANAGAAGATAGTTCTTCGGAGACAAATGTTGAAAAAAGTTTCTCTTTTAACTCTTCCTCCCATGGAAAATAGTTATATTTATCCGCCGCATGAGCTAACTCATGAATGTACGTGGTTGAATCTGCTCGACGCTCGATAATAATCAGATCCTCTCGGCCAAAATACACACCGGAAACCTGATTGCTTCCTAGAAAAACATATTCAGCAACTACAAGTTCCGTTCTTTCAGATAAGTCTTCTACCCATAACGAATAG